>NZ_JBQEDL010000018.1:36592-81631 GCF_052106715.1 Gordonia sp. (in: high G+C Gram-positive bacteria) | reverse complement strand
CTCGAATGGCGTGCGCTGTTCGGTGCAGGCACTCTACTGCCAGCCCACGTCGTGGGGCGCCTCGCAGGCGTGTCCGACGTCGTCGGCACGCTGACCGGTAACAATCGGCGTGCGATCGCGAAGATCGCCGATGCGTGGAACACCGGCTTCGCGTTGAAGCCCGGTGACGAGATCGACCCGGAGAAGTTCGTCGCGTCGGGGCCGTACCGTGTCGAGAGCTACAGCACCGACCGGGGTCTGCGGCTCGTCGCCAACGAGAAGTGGTGGGGGCAGAAGCCGGTTCTGGGCGACGTCACGGTGTGGCCGCTCGGCACCGACGGGTCCAAGGCGGTCGACGACGGCGTCGTCGACGTCGCGGACACCGCCGACGTGGCCGAGGCGGACAAGGTGGCGGGAAACGAAGCAGAGGCCACCGACACCGACCGAAGCGCGGCACGCGACGATCCGCCGCTCGCAGTGACCAATCTGGTCTTCGCGCGGACCGGCGTCGGCTCCGACCTCAAGGTCCGGCAGGCGCTGGCCACCTGCATGCCGCGCAACCAACTCGCTCGAGATCACGGATCGAACGGAATCGTATGGAGCCTGCGCAGCGCAGCGCCCGCCGACTCGCTCGGATCGTCGTTGAACGTGCAGTTCGGTCGCCGCTATCCGCGGTCGAACGTCGCTCGAGCCCGCACGCTCCTCGAGGAACGCGGCACAGGCGAGAACGGCAACCGCAGCAAGCCGGTCATCCGTATCGGCTACCCGGCGGGCAGCCCGACCGCGGCAGCCGTCGTGAAGTCGATCGCCGCCGCGTGCGCACCCGCGGGCATTACCGTCAAGGATGTGTCCTCGCCGGACTTCTCCGTGACCGGGCTGGGCAAGGACGCGGACGCACTCCTCTCGTCCGGGGACACATTCGCGGCGTCGGGTACGGTCAGCGGCGTTCCGGCTGTTTACGCGCTGTACCCGGGAGACCCGCTCAACCTATCCGGTTACCGCGCGGACTCGGTCGGCAAGGCCATCACCGGCCTCTCGGAGACGGCTAGCGACAGCGCCCGTCTGCCGCTGCTGCGCACGATCGACACGCAGGCTTGGGACCAGTTGCCGACCATTCCGCTCTACGGCACGGTCCGTGGGCGCGAAGCTGCCGCCGCGGTGCAACGTGCAGTGCCCGGCATGGGTCGCTCGGGGACCGGATGGAACATGGATCGGTGGGGAGTGACCGGATGAGTCCAGGAGTCGCTGGCCCGGGAGCCGCCACGGGCCCGGGAACCGCCGCGAGCGGCATGCGGGACCGGCTGGAGTCGGCTCGCGCGGCGATCGACGCACACGCCCGTCTCGTTCCCGACTTTCCCGAACCGGGGATCGCGTTTAAAGATCTGACCCCGGTCCTCGCCGCGCCGGACGGACTGCGGACGGTGACGGCGGCACTGGCCGACGCCTGCATGGGCGCCGACCTGATCGCGGGTATCGACGCCCGCGGGTTCCTGCTCGGCGGCGCGGTCGCCCACCACCTCGGCATCGGTGTCGTCGCCGTGCGTAAGGGCGGCAAACTGCCGCCTCCGGTGATCGGCGTCGACTACGAACTCGAGTACGGCTCGGCTCGTCTGGAGGTGCCTGCATCGGGAATCGACTTCACCGACCGTCACGTAGCGGTGGTCGACGACGTTCTTGCGACAGGCGGAACCCTGTGCGCCACAATTGATCTTCTCCGCCAGATGGGTGCTCGGGTGTCCGACGTCGCCGTCGTGATGGAGTTGAGCGGCTTTCCGGGGCGCGCCCGACTCGAGGCGGTCGGCGGCGCTGACGTGCGCGTGCACAATCTCTGCGAAGGGTGATATGAGTCACCGTCGACGAGTGACCTAGACTCGCAACATGAGCGAACCCGATGCCGCGCGACGAAGCGACGATTCAGCTGCACCGCTGAGTTCTCGGCGGGTGCGCGCGCGGCTCGCCCGGCGGATGACCGCGGCGCCGCGGGGTAGCGTGACACAGGTCCTGGAACCGCTCGTCACGCTGCACCGCACGGTGTACCCGAAGGCCGACGTGGCAGTGTTGCAGCAGGCCTACGACGTCGCCGACGAGCATCACACCGGTCAGATGCGCAAGTCCGGCGACCCGTACATCACCCATCCGCTCGCGGTCGCGACGATTCTCGCCGACCTCGGCATGGATACGACGACGTTGGTTGCCGCGCTGCTGCACGACACCGTCGAGGACACCGGATACTCGCTGGCCCAACTCGAGAAGGACTTCGGTTCAGAAGTCGCGCACCTCGTCGACGGGGTGACGAAACTCGACAAGGTGGCGCTCGGAAGTGCCGCCGAAGGCGAGACCATCCGCAAGATGATCATCGCGATGGCACGCGATCCCCGTGTGCTCGTGATCAAGGTCGCCGATCGGCTGCACAACATGCGGACCATGCGTTTCCTGCCACCCGAGAAGCAGGCGCGCAAGGCTCGCGAGACATTGGAAGTGATTGCCCCCCTTGCACATCGCCTCGGGATGGCGACTGTTAAGTGGGAACTGGAAGACCTCTCGTTCGCGATCCTTCATCCCAAGAAGTACGAGGAGATCGTTCGCCTCGTGGCTGATCGTGCGCCGAGCCGCGACACGTACCTGGCCCGCGTGCAGGCCGACCTCGACAATGCGCTCGGCGGCGCCCACATCCAGGCGAACGTCGAAGGGCGTCCTAAGCACTATTGGTCGATCTATCAGAAGATGATCGTGCGCGGCAAGGACTTCGACGACATCCACGACCTTGTGGGCATGCGAATCCTCTGCGATGAGATCCGCGACTGTTACGCCGCGATCGGTGTCGTTCACTCACTGTGGCAGCCGATGGCCGGTCGGTTCAAGGACTACATCGCGCAGCCCAGCTTCGGCGTCTACCAGTCGTTGCACACCACGGTGATCGGACCGGAGGGCAAGCCGCTGGAGATCCAGATCCGTACGCACGAGATGCACCGGACCGCGGAGTTCGGCATCGCCGCCCACTGGCGTTACAAAGAGGGGCGGAAAGGTAAGGGGCGCAAAGCTACCGACGTCGCCGAAGTCGATGACATGGCGTGGATGCGGCAGCTGCTCGACTGGCAGCGTGAGGCCGCGGACCCTGGGGAGTTCCTCGAGTCGCTGCGCTATGACCTCGCCGTCAAGGAGATCTTCGTGTTCACCCCGAAGGGCGACGTCGTGACGCTGCCCGCCGGGTCGACACCTGTCGATTTCGCGTATGCCGTGCACACCGAAGTCGGACACCGGTGTATCGGGGCTCGGGTCAACGGGCGCCTCGTAGCGCTGGAGCGTCCTCTTGAGAACGGCGAGGTCATCGAGGTCTTCACCTCGAAAGCAGAGTCCGCGGGACCGAGCAAGGACTGGCAGAACTTCGTCGTCTCACCCCGTGCCAAAGCCAAGATCAGGCAGTGGTTCGCCAAGGAGCGCCGGGAAGAGGCGCTCGAGGCGGGCAAGGAGGCGATCGCCAAAGAGGTGCGGCGCGGCGGACTCCCGTTGCACCGCCTGCTGTCCGGCGACTCGGTGATGGCGATCGCCAAGGAGTTCGGTTTCAACGACGTCGACGCGCTCTACACGGCGGTCGGTGAGGGGCACGTCCCGGCAGGACGTATGGTGCATCGCCTAGTCGCGATGCTCGGCGGTGTCGAGGCTGCCGAGGAGGAGATCGCGAACCGCGCGACGCCGTCGACGACGCAGAGCACCCGGCCCAGTGCGGGCGATAGCGGAGTCGTGGTCGAAGGCATCGACAACGTGCTCGTCAAACTCGCCAAATGCTGCACACCGGTGCCTGGCGACGACATTCTGGGATTCGTCACGCGCGGCGGCGGCGTCAGCGTCCACCGAGCCGACTGCACCAACGCGCATGAGCTTCGGACCCAGCCCGACCGGCTGGTCCCGGTCAGTTGGGCGGCGACGACGAGCGCCGTGTTCCTCGTCGCGATTCAGGTGGAGGCTCTCGATCGTCACCGACTGTTGTCGGATGTGACACGCGTGCTGGCCGATGAGCGGGTCAACTTGCTGTCGGCGTCACTGACGACGAGCCGTGACCGCGTCGCGATCAGCCGGTTCACCTTCGAGATGGGCGACCCGAAACACTTGGGTCATGTCCTGAACGTGGTCCGGAACGTCGAAGGCGTTTACGACGTCTACCGAGTGACGTCCGCAGGCTGATCCCCGCAGGCCGACCGGGATGGCCGGCCTGCGGGGCGATCTCACTCGGAGTCGCTCGCCGACGCCTTCGTGATTTCGAGGTTGGTCTTCGGCACGCCGTTCTCCTTGGTGGAGTTGGGGCCGATGACGGAGCCGTCCTTGGCGACCTCGTCGATGATCTTGATCCCCTCGGGCGAGACCTTGCCGACCACCGAGAGCGGCGTCGAGATCGTCGAGTCCTTGGTGAACACGATGAAGTTCGCGCTCCCGGTGTTCGCCTGCTCAGCCGGATCCTGGGACTGCGGATTGTTGGAGTTGATGATCGCGACCGTTCCGCGCGGGTAGGTGATCTGCGACTGGGACATACCCATCTGCGCCATCTGCGGATCCGGGGGCGTCATCTTCAAATGGTCCGGAGCCTCGTCCGGGGAATGCCATCCGGGGGTGCCGAGGCCGGTGCGGGTCGGGTCGCCGCACTGCAGGCCCGAGAGGGTCTCGCTCTGGGCGAGTCGGAAGCACGACGTCCCGTCGTAGTAACCGTTGTCGGCCAACGACATGATCGCGTTCACGTTGCACGCGCCGTGGCTGCGATCGAGGTCGACGGAGACGTCGCCTTTGTCGGTGGCGAAAGTCAACTGGCCGGTCCCGGTGTTGAGGGTCCGCGACTCCGGCTTCGGGGAGGTCCGCTGCTTGGCTGCGCCCTCACGAAGACTGGTGAGGAAGGCCTCGGCTCCTGCCTTCTGCTCCTGCGGGATCTGCGGCATCATGTCCTGCAGTTTCTTGATCTCGCCTTGGAAGTCGGCTGGCGCGTCAGCGTAGTCGCACGTGGTGTGCCGGTCGTTGTCCCAGGAACGCCACCAGAAGTAGCCGCCGACCGCCGCGATCGCGACAACGACGACGCCTGCCGCTGCGATGATCGAGAGTCGGCGCTTTTTCGCGGCCTGCTTCTCGCGCTCCAGCCGTTCTTCGAGCTTGCGGCGGGCGGCGTCGCGACGCTCTTCGTTGGTCGACACGCTGGTGGAACCTCCTGTAAGCGATGTCCGCGGGCGGGAGTCCGCGCGGGGCGGCCCCATGCTATCGCAGTGGTCTGATCAGTCGATGAGACAATGGTTCTGACACACGAGAGAAGGGTGACGTCTGTGCTGATCGCGGGATTTCCGGCCGGAGCATTTCAGACCAACTGCTACCTGGTCGCGGGTGGTCCGGGCTCGGATGCGGTCATCATCGATCCGGGTCAGGACGCCGCGCCGAACGTTCGGGCTGCGCTCGACGAGTACTCACTGACGCCGGTCGCGGTCTTCTTGACGCACGGTCACCTCGACCACACCTGGAATGCGCAGGAACTCGCCGACGAATTCTCCATTCCCGCATACATTCACGCGGATGACCGTCCGATGCTGACCGATCCGGGGATGGGCATCGGGTCGGCGCTGTCGTCGATGATCGGCGACCTCGAGTTCGTCGAACCCGAGAAGGTCGTCGAGTTCGTCGACGGCGAGGACGTCGAAGTCGCGGGGCTGCGATGGGGTGTCGACCATGCGCCCGGCCATTCGCGGGGGAGCGTGCTGCTGACACCCGACGTGCCAGCCGACCCCGACACGGGCGAGACGGTTTCCGTCTGCTTCTCGGGGGACGTACTGTTCAACGGTTCGATCGGCCGCACTGATCTGCCCGGGGGCAGCCACCAGCAACTCCTCGACTCGATCGCGGCGAAACTGCTGCCGCGCGAGGACGATCAGGTGATCCTGCCCGGCCACGGACCGCAGACGACGATCGGCGCCGAACGCGTCGGGAACCCGTTCCTCGTCGACCTGCCCGATGTACAGAAGAAGGGACGTTACGGACTGTGAGCGAGTTCTCCGCGCCGAAAGGCATTCCGGACTATTTTCCGCCCGCTTCGGCGGACTTCCTCGCCGTCCGCAACGCGCTGACGGACGCGGCGTATCGCGCAGGCTACGGCCACATCGAATTGCCGATCTTCGAGGAGACGGCGTTGTTCGCACGCGGGGTCGGTGAGTCGACCGATGTGGTGAGCAAGGAGATGTACACGTTCGCCGACCGCGGCGGGCGCACCGTCACGCTCCGCCCGGAGGGGACGGCAGGGGTGGTGCGCGCGGTGATCCAGCACGGTCTGGATCGTGGGCAACTGCCGGTCAAGCTGTGCTATTCGGGTCCGTTCTTCCGGTACGAGCGTCCGCAGGCCGGTCGCTACCGGCAACTGCAGCAGGTGGGTGTCGAGGCGATCGGTGTCGATGATCCGGCGTTGGACGCCGAGGTCATCGCGGTCGCCGACGAGGGATACCGACGGCTCGGTCTGACCGGCTACCGCTTGGATCTGACGTCGCTGGGCGACGAGACGTGTCGGCCCGAGTATCGAGAGATGTTGCAGGAGTTCCTGCTCGGCCTCGATCTGGATGAGCCGACGCGTGAGCGTGCCCGCATCAACCCGCTGCGAGTGCTCGACGACAAGCGACCGGAGGTGCGGGAGGCGACGGCCGACGCACCGCTCATGCTCGACTACCTCAGCGAGTCGGCGAGCGAGCACTTCGAGCAGGTCAAGGCTCACCTGGACCGTCTCGGCGTGCAGTATGTGATCAACCCGCGGCTGGTCCGGGGGCTCGACTACTACACGAAGACGACGTTCGAATTCGTCCACGACGGGCTCGGCGCGCAGTCGGGGATCGGCGGTGGCGGACACTACGACGGACTGATGAAGCAACTCGGCGGCAAGCAGGAGATGTCCGGCGCCGGGTTCGGCATCGGCGTCGACCGCACGGTCCTCGCGTTGCAGGCCGAGGGAGTCTCCGTCGCGGGAGCGGGCCGAGTCCAGGTGTTCGGCGTGCCGCTAGGCGGAGCGGCGAAGTCGGAAATGGTCAATCTCGCTGGGATGCTGCGCGATGCGGGCATCTCCGTAGATCTCGCGTACGGCGACCGCGGCCTCAAGGGAGCGATGAAGGCGGCCGACCGCTCCGGCGCGCGCCTGGCGCTCGTTCTCGGCGAACGCGAGCTCGGCGACCGGGTCATCGAGATCAAGGACCTCACCGACGGCGAGCAGGAGTCGGTGTCCATCGACGATGTCCTCGCCCAGGTACGTCGCCGACTCGGCAACTGACCCGTTCGCTCACCTTCACGTCGTTCGCTCACCTCCGGAGAGGAGTGAGCGCACGTCAAGTACGCGAACGCCGAGCGAGTACCTGCCTGTGGACAACGGGGGTGCGCGTCCGGGTCGGCTGCCGTTCACTGTTCGTATGTGGCCGGTCGATCGATACCGAATCGTGCATCGCGCACTCGCTCTTGAGCATGGGATCAGCGAGCGTCAGATCGCGAGCGCTCTCCGTGCGGGCGAGTTGCGCGCCGTCGCTCGTGGTCGGTACATCTTGGCGTCAGACCTCGCCGGGCGCGACGACGCCGCGGACGTGTTCTACCGCGCGCAGTGTGTCGCGGCGGCTACTGGACCGGGGCGGCCGGTGCTCAGCCACGACTCGGCGGCGGCGATTCATCGGATTCCGCTGCTCTATCCGGATCACGAGCACGTCCACGTCGTGACCGGTCGAGACGCCGGAGGGTCGAGGCGTTCGCGACGGATCATCCATGCGGGCCTGCTCCGTGCCGGGGACGTCGTCGAGGTGGACGGAGTCCAGGTGACGAGCGTCGCGCGGACGGCGGTGGACGTCGCCCTCGCTGCGGGGAGCTTCCCCCAGGCGCTGACGGTCTTCGACGGCGCGGTGGCGACCACGGCAGATCGTGAGCACATCGAACGGCTCCTGGCGGACCGTCGTCACGGCGTCGCCCTCGCACGCCGCGCGTACTCGCTGGCCGACGAACGCTCCGACTCGCCTGGCGAGTCATGGAGCCGGGCGCAGATGATCGAGGCGGGTCTGCCCGTTCCGGACCTTCAGGTCCAATACCGGCTGGGCTCGGGCCGCCGCGCATTCTGTGACTTCGGGATAGGGGTCGTCTTCGTCGGCGAGTTCGACGGTCTGGTGAAGTATCGCCGCGAGATGCGCGGGGAAGAGGCTCCGGAAGAGGTCGTGATCCGCGAGAAGATCCGCGAGGACGAACTCCGCGAGCTCGGGCTCGACGTCGCACGGTGGGTCTGGTCCGATCTCTGCCGGGGACTCCTGGTGCCGAAGCTGACTGCCCACTACGACAAGCTCGGGATCAGCTATCGCAGATGAACCTCGCTCACCTCAGAGGCGCTCGCTCACCTCGGGAGGTGAGCGAGCGCGTCAAAGGTGAGCGAACAGGGGGTGTGAGCGGACTCGTGTCTACAGGTCGTCGGTCGCGAAGGTGTCGCAGCGGCTCGGGTCGCCGGACTCGTAGCCGGTGGTGAACCAGCGTTGGCGTTGGCGAGCGCTTCCGTGTGTCCAGCCCTCCGGGTTGGAACCCGACCCCTGGATCGTGTCGTCGCCGATGGCCTTCGCGGTCTGAATGACCGATGCGATCTGGTCGTCGGTGAGGGGAGCGAGCATCGCGTCGGGGCCGTCGTCGGCGTGCTGAGCCCAGACTCCCGCCAGGCAGTCGGCCTGCAACTCGATGCGAACCGATCCGTCGTTGCCCATCCGCTGGCCCTTCGCGAGGACTCCCGTCAGGTTCTCGACGTGATGCCCGAACTCGTGGGCGACCACATACTCCTGGGCGAGCGGTCCGTCCGAACCGCCCATTCGTGTGAGCTCCTGGAAGAAGCTCGGGTCGAAGTAGGCGGTCTCGTCGCTCGGGCAGTAGAACGGCCCCATCGCCGACGACGCGGCGCCGCATCCGGTGTTGATACTGCCCGAGAAGATCTTCATGTCGGGGTCGGTGTAGCCGTTCATGAGCGTCGGCCATACGTCGTTGAGGCTGTTCTTGGTGGCGATCAAGCGGCAGACGTCGTCGGAGTTGGCCTGCTCGATCGTCGTGCACGAGTCGATGCGCTCCTGCAACTCGGACTGATCGGCCGACACCTGCTGGGACCCCGTCGACCCCGAACCGCCCATGATGTCACCGGGATTCACGCCGAACAGCAACGCGACAACGGTGACGACGAGACCGAGACCGCCGCCCATGGCGATCCGACCGCCACCACCACCGCCGCCCGCCGAGACTCCGCTGGTGTCGAGCGGCCCGCTTCCCTGGAAAGTCATGGAGTCAGGCTAGCCGGTGCACTTGGCCTTGTGGAGCATCGCTGCGGGAGTGGATCCAGGTGTCGCATTGTCGGACCTGAAACGTAGACTGTGGCGAGATCATCTTGTCCTTATCAGGAAGGAACCCAGTGCTCCGCACGCATTTCGCCGGATCGTTGCGCCGCGAGGACGCCTCGCAGATTGTCACCGTCGCCGGTTGGGTCGCACGACGCCGCGACCACGGCGGGGTCGTCTTCATCGACCTCCGTGACTCCTCGGGGCTGGTCCAGGTGGTGTTCCGCGACGACGAGGTCGCCGAGGCCGCGCACCGACTGCGCGCTGAGTTCTGCGTGCAGGTGACCGGCGAGATCGAGGCGCGACCGGAGGGCAGCGAGAACGCCGCGCTGGCATCGGGAGCCATCGAGCTCAACGCGCGCGAACTGGTGGTTCTGAACGAGTCCGCTCCGCTGCCGTTCCAACTGGACGAGCAGCCGGGCGAAGAAGCGCGTCTGCGTCACCGCTACCTCGACCTTCGTCGGGAGGGGCCGGCCCGCGCGATCCGTCTGCGTTCGCAGGTGAGCGCCGCCGCCCGAGGCGTGCTCGGCGACCACGACTTCGTCGAGATCGAGACGCCGACCCTGACCCGCTCCACCCCGGAGGGCGCTCGTGACTTCCTGGTGCCTGCGCGTCTGCAGCCCGGCAGTTTCTATGCGCTTCCGCAGAGTCCGCAGCTGTTCAAGCAGTTACTCATGGTCGCAGGGATGGAGCGCTACTACCAGATCGCGCGCTGCTACCGCGATGAGGACTTCCGCGCCGACCGCCAGCCGGAGTTCACCCAGCTCGACATCGAGATGAGTTTCGTCGACGAGGACGATGTGATCGCCCTCGCTGAGGAGATCCTCGTCTCGCTCTGGAAGCTGATCGGGCACGAGATCACCACGCCAATCGGGCGTATCACCTACGCGGATGCCATGCGCCGCTTCGGAAGCGACAAGCCGGACCTGCGCTTCGACCTCGAACTCGTCGAATGCACTGAGTTCTTCGCCGAGACGCCGTTCCGAGTGTTCCGCGCGCCGTACGTCGGCGCCGTCGTCATGCCGGGAGGGGCCTCGCAACCGCGTCGCCAGCTCGACGCATGGCAGGAGTGGGCCAAGCAGCGTGGTGCGAAGGGGCTGGCCTACGTGCTCGTCCAGGATGACGGCAGCCTGACCGGTCCCGTCTCCAAGAACATCTCCGACGCCGAGCGGGAGAACATCGCTGCGCACGTCGGCGCGACGCCGGGCGACTGCATCTTCTTCGCCGCGGGCCAGACGAAGCCGATGCGTGCGCTCCTCGGCGCGGCTCGCGGCGAGATCGCGAACAAGCTCGGGCTCATCAAGGACGGCGACTGGGCGTTCACCTGGGTCGTCGACGCGCCCATGTTCGAGCCCGCCGACGATGCGACCGCCGCGGGCGACGTCGCTGTCGGATCCGGTGCCTGGACCGCTGTGCATCACGCGTTCACCTCTCCGAAGCCGGAATGTCTCGACGGCCTCGAGGAGGATCCGGGTTCTGCGGTGGCCTACGCATACGACATCGTGTGCAACGGCAACGAGATCGGCGGCGGGTCGATCCGTATCCACCGTCGCGACGTTCAGGAACGGGTCTTCGCGATCATGGGTATCGGCGAAGACGAGGCGCAGGAGAAGTTCGGCTTCCTCCTCGACGCATTCGCTTACGGCGCTCCGCCACACGGCGGCATCGCCTTCGGCTGGGACCGCATCACCTCGCTGCTGGCGGGTGAATCGTCTATCCGCGAGGTGATCGCGTTCCCGAAGTCGGGAGGCGGCGTCGACCCGCTCACCGACGCGCCCGCACCGATCACCGCTGCTCAGCGCAAGGAGTCGGGTATCGATGCGAAGCCCGCGCCGAAGAAGGAACAGGGCCAGGCGGCTCAGGAGGGACAGGCGGTCAACGCCTGAGTAAGTCATGACGCTTGTGGCACACGATCGAATCGACTCCGTGCTCGACGCGGCGCAGGATGTCCTCACGCGGCGTGCGGGCAGTCAGGTCCGGATCGACGATCCGGAAGATCTCGGCGGGTCCGGGCGCAGCACCGTGGTGCGCGTCCGCGTCGCCGACAACCCCGTCTCCCTCGACCGCACCATGGTGGTCAAGGCGTTCGACGACAACTCCGAAGCAGGTCAGGTGCTGCGCGAGATCGCGTCGTACCGCTATGCGACGGCCCTACCGACAGCGTCCCGCCCCGGACCGCAACTCCTCGCATCCGACCTGGACACCCGAATTCTGGTCCTGACCGACCTGGGCAGCGGCCGCGGCATGCTCGACCTGCTCGCATCGGCGGACATCGACGAAGTCCGCCGCGGCGTCAGTGCTTGGGGACAGGCGCTCGGCCGGATGCACGCCGCGACCTACGGCGGTGAGGACGACTTCCGTGCCCTCCTCCGTGTCAGCGGACGCGGCGGCGCCGGGCCGCGAACCGTCGCCGACCCACTGATGCTCGCGGGCATCGGCAGTGAAGCCACCTCGTCTGTCCGACGGGCCGACGAGGTCGCCACCGAGATCGGCGTCGACGTCCCGGCCGCGTTCCGGCGCGTCCTCGACGCAGGGCTCGCGCTGTTCGAGGACGGACGTTTCCGCGCTTTCAGTCCGTGCGATGTCGGACCCGACAACATCCTCATCAACGACGACGGCGTCCAGTTCATGGACTACGAGTGGGGCGCGTTCCGCGACGCGCCGCTCGATGTCGGGTACGCGTTGACGACGTTCCCGTCGGCGTTGTCCGACCAAGGTTTGGCGCACCAGGTCGAATTGGAGTCCGCGCTTGTCGACGCGTGGCGGTCCGAGGCAGGCCCGCTGTGGCCGGCGTTGAACGACGACGTGACACTGGCGACGCTGTTGCTGACGTCGAGAACGCTGTGGACCTGGCTCGCCACATACTGGATGCTCGAATCGGACACGTCCGGACACGACTGGGCGCTGCACACGAGTGATCCGCGCGTGGTGACCGCCCGGTGGGCCGACCTCGCCGTCTATGCCGACGACTAGGTCGGTGGGGAGATAGCCGAGGCGGTGAGCGCCGTCGCACACGACGTGCAGCGCGCGCTGCAACGACTCTGGTTCGAGTGATCGGACACCGATGACCGAATCGGACGGCCTCTTCGACGACGTCGGCACCGGTAGACGCACGACGCCGCCGGTACCGACGCCGTCGGCGCCGCTTGCAGTGCGGATGCGACCGACGACACTCGACGAGGTGGTCGGTCAGGACCACCTGCTCGGTGAACGCTCGCCGCTCCGACGGCTGATCGCAGGCTCGGGCGGGTCGTCGGTGATGCTGTATGGCCCGCCCGGCACGGGGAAGACGACGATGGCGTCGTTGATCAGCCAGGCGACGGGCGGCAGCTTCGAGGCGCTGTCCGCGCTGTCGGCAGGCGTCAAAGAGGTCCGAACAGTCATCGACGCCGCACGCCGTCGACTGGTCAACGGTGAGCAGACCGTCCTGTTCATCGACGAGGTCCATCGTTTCTCCAAGACCCAGCAGGACGCTCTCCTCGACGCCGTCGAGAACCGCATCGTGCTGTTGGTCGCGGCGACGACGGAGAACCCTTCGTTCTCAGTGGTGGCTCCGCTGCTGTCTCGGTCGCTCGTCCTGCATCTGCGGTCGCTGACCGACGCCGACGTCAAGGCCGTCCTCGAGCGAGCGGTCGCCGATCCGCGCGGTTTGGACGGGGTGGTCGCGATGACCGATGAGGCGCTCGACCACCTGGTCGCGGTCTCCGGCGGCGATGCGCGGCGAGCATTGACGGCGTTGGAGGCCAGCGCCGACGGCGCATCTGACGGCGAGATCACCGTCGCGGACGTGGAAGCCGCCATCGATCGCGCCGCCGTCCGCTACGACCGGTCCGGCGACCAGCATTACGATGTGACGAGTGCGTTCATCAAGTCGATTCGGGGTTCCGACGTCGACGCGGCGCTGCACTATCTGGCACGGATGATGGTGGCTGGTGAAGATCCGCGATTCATCGCTCGCCGCCTGATGATCCATGCGAGCGAAGATATCGGGATGGCCGACCCGACGGCTCTGCAGACAGCCGTGGCGGCCGGACAGGTCGTCCAGCTCGTCGGGATGCCGGAGGCGCGGCTCGCGTTGGCGCAGGCGACGATCCATTTGGCGACCGCACCCAAGTCGGGCGCGGTGATCGCCGCGCTCGGAGCTGCGACGGCCGACGTGTCGGCGGGAAAGACGGGTGCGGTGCCTGCGCACCTGCGCGACGGCCACTACGCGGGTGCGAAGAAGCTCGGAAACGCCATCGGCTACCAGTATCCGCACGATGACCCCGATGGCGTTCTGCCGCAGCAGTATCCGCCCGATGAACTGGTCGGAGTCGACTACTACACTCCGACTGATCACGGTTTCGAACGGGAGTTGGGCCTCCGCGTGGGCAAGTTGCGCTCGATCATCCGGGGCGTGGCGAGCCGCACCCGCCGACGGTGAACTCCGCCCCGGTAAACTCGCCCCCGAACCATCAGCGATTCTCGACGAAGGACATCCGCAGTGCAGACGCATGACATCCGGAAGCGGTTCCTGGATCATTTCATCCGGGCCGGACATACCGAGGTGCCGAGCGCATCGCTGATTCTCGACGATCCGAACCTGCTGTTCGTCAACGCGGGCATGGTCCCGTTCAAGCCGTACTTTCTCGGTGATCAGACGCCGCCGTACGACCGCGCGGTAAGTGTGCAGAAGTGTGTGCGAACCCTCGACATAGAAGAGGTCGGCGTCACGACCCGCCACAACACTTTTTTCCAGATGGCAGGCAACTTCTCGTTCGGCGACTACTTCAAACGCGATGCGATCAACTTCGCGTGGACCCTGTTGACCAATCCCGTCGACGAGGGCGGGTACGGCATCGACCCGACCCGGCTGTGGCCGACCGTCTACCTCGACGACGACGAGGCCGAGACGATCTGGCGCGACGAGATCGGTGTGCCGTCCGAGCGCATTCAGCGTCGCGGCCTCAAGGACAACTATTGGTCGATGGGCGTGCCGGGACCGTGCGGCCCGTGTTCGGAAATCTTTTACGACCGCGGACCCGAATACGGTGTCGAGGGCGGTCCGGAGGCCGACGAGGACCGCTACATCGAGATCTGGAATCTCGTTTTCATGCAGAACATCCGCGGTGAGGGCGGCGGCAAGGAAGGCTACGAGATCCTCGGGCCGTTGCCGAAGAAGAACATCGACACCGGGATGGGGATCGAGCGCGTCGCGTGCATCCTCCAAGGCGTCGACAACGTGTACGAGACCGACCTGTGCAGGCCGATTATCGATCTCGCCGCCGAACTGACCGGTCGCGGATACGGAACCGGCAGCAACGAGGACGACGTGCGCTTCCGGGTGATCGCCGACCACGCGCGCACTTCGGTGATGCTGATCGGCGACGGGGTGGTCCCCTCCAACGACGGGCGCGGCTACGTCTTGCGCAGGCTCCTGCGCCGCGTGGTGCGGTCGGTGCGGTTGCTGGGCGCCGGGAGCGGAGCGAGCGGGCCCGATGGGAAGGGCGCCGGGAGCGGAGCGAGCGGGCCCGATGACCGCACGGCGTCCGAGCCGACGATGGGGCGCATCGTGGACGCCGTGATCGATCTGATGAGCCCGTCGTATCCGGAGCTCGATCAGCAGCGCGCGCACATCGTGGCCGTCGCGGTCGGTGAGGAAGCCAGCTTCTCCAAGACGCTCGCAGCCGGTTCCAAGCTGTTCGCCGACGCCGCCGACGCCACCAAGGCGAGCGGCAGCTCGCAGATCAGCGGCGGCGACGCGTTCGCGCTGCACGACACATACGGTTTCCCGATCGATCTGACGCTCGAGATGGCCTCTGAGGCGGGGTTGCAGGTGGACCGCGACGGGTTCGCCGAGTTGATGGCTCAGCAGCGCAGCCGCGCGAAGGCCGACGCGACCTCGCGTAAGTCCTCGCATGCGGATCAGCGGGTTTACCGTGACTTCCTCGACCGGGGGCCGACGGTGTTCACCGGATTCGACGAGCTTGTATCGGAAGCGCGCGTGGTCGGCCTCGTCGCCGGCGGCGAACGAGTGCGTTCGGCCACGCCGGGCACTGAGCTCGAAGTGGTCCTCGACCGTAGTCCGCTCTACGCCGAAGCAGGCGGACAGACCGCCGACCAGGGGCAGATCACGACTTCCGACGGTGTCCGGCTGTCGGTGAAGGATGTGCAGAAGGTCGGCAAGCAGGTGTGGCTGCACCGCGTGGTCGTCGACGAAGGCGAGATCGCCGAGGGCGACGAGGTCCTGGCGAGCGTCGACGCCGGCTGGCGGCACGGGGCCACCCAGGGACACTCGGGCACGCACCTCGTCGGTGCTGCGTTGCGTCAGATCCTCGGGCCGACCGCGACCCAGGCCGGCTCGCTGAACCGGCCGGGCTACCTGCGGTTCGACTTCCATTCGGCGAGCGCTCTCACCGACGACCAGCGGGCGCAGATCGAGCAGATCAGCAATGAGGCCGTCGAATCGAATTTCCAGGTCAACACCTTCGAGACCGACCTGGACAAGGCTAAGGCGATGGGTGCGATGGCGCTCTTCGGCGAGAACTACGGCGACCGTGTGCGCGTCGTCGAGATCGGTGGACCGTTCTCCATGGAGTTGTGCGGCGGTACGCACGTCGGAAGTTCGGCGCAGGTCGGTCCGATCACAGTGATCGGGGAGTCGTCCGTCGGGTCCGGTGTCCGACGAGTCGAGGCGTATGTGGGTATGGACTCGTTCCGCTACCTGTCGAAGGAGCGAGCGCTCATGGCGGGTCTCGCGTCGTCGTTGAAGGTGCCGTCCGACCAGGTTCCCGGTCGAGTGGAGCAGCTCGTCGCGCGTCTGCGCGACGCGGAGAAGGCCCTCGACGCGGCGAAGGCCGAGCAGGCCCGCGTTGCATTGTCGGGGCTGATCGACCAGGCACAGGCCGTGGGGGAGACTCTCGTCGTGGCCGGTCGCGTCGCCGACGGTGTGGACGCGAACGGGCTGCGGACACTCGTCACCGATGTGCGGGGGCGGATCGCTGACCGCAACGCGGTGGTCGCACTGTTCTCCACGAACGGTGACAAGGTTCCCTTCGTCGTCGGCACCACAGACGCTGCGCGCGGGGCCGGGATCACGGCGGGCGACGTCGTCAAGGAGATCGCACCGCTGGTAGCCGGACGTGGCGGAGGCAAGCCCGACCTGGCACAGGGATCGGGCACGGACGCCTCAGGCGTCGATGCCGCGCTCGTCCGGTTGCGCGACGTCGTCGGGGGCCGATGATCTCGCCTCGTGGGCGTCGGATCGCGATCGACGTCGGCAGCGTTCGTATAGGCGTCGCAGTCTGCGATCCGGATGGAATCCTGGCGACTCCCGTCGAGACGGTGCGACGCGCTAAGGACGGCAGCGACATCGCGCGGATCGTCGAGATCGTCGACGAGTACGAGGCGGTGGGGATCGTGGTAGGCCTGCCGCGAACTCTCGCCAACACCGAGGGGCAGGCGGTGCGAGTCGCGCGTGGATTCGGCCGAGCGCTCGACGCGGCGGTCCGCGATCGTGATGGCGGGCCCGCCGTGCCGATGGAGTTCTACGACGAACGATTGACCACGGTCACCGCAACTGCGGCATTGCGGGCAAACGGCGTGAAAGCGAAGGACGCGCGCGCCGTCGTGGATCAGGCCGCAGCAGTGGCTATTCTGCAGGGATGGTTGGACGCGCACCGGTGAGGTGTTCACCGATGAGGAGGATCGACGCACGTGAGTGATCAGGACCCGACGTCCCGCCAGGGGCAGGGAGACGACGACTCCCGGCGGTACTTCACCGACCGGTCCTCGGCGCAGGCTGCGAACAGGCATCGGCGTCGGCGCGGCCCCGGTGACCCGACGACGACGGGAAGCATCCCGATCGTGCGCGTCGAGAAGTCGCTGCCCGACCCGACGATCGAGTATCAGACTCCGGAGCCGCCTCCGGGCGCATCGCCGTATTTCGAAGTCCGCTACCGGAGTTCGGAGGAGCCGAGCACTCAGTTCACCGAGCCGCAGCAGCCGCGCCGGCCCGGACCGCCTGCAGCCCCCGCACAGCCGCCGACCCGGCCGTCGAGGACCGCGCCCGGCCGCGAGTCGCACGTGCAGACCGGACCGATCGACCGAGTCGGACCGCGTGCACGCCACGGCGTGCCGCCCACGCCGCCGACCCGGGACCCAGGCACGGATGCCGACCCGCGAAACGCGCCCGAGCCGGAGTGGGCGCCCGAACGCCATCGGGAGACCGAGCGTGCGGCCGACCGCGACCCGGCACCCGAGGCGCAGATCGCACCGACGTTCGACGTCCTCGAATCCCGTCCGAGCGACGTCGGCGAGTACTCGCGTGAGACGCCGGTCTACCCGCCGGTCGACGAGAGCGATCGCGACCCCGACTTCCCGGACGCCGATTACGGGGACTACGGGGACTACGGGGACTACGGGGATGACGGAAACGGGAGTGACGGGGACGGGCTGACGATGGGCGGCGCGATGCCCGAACGTCGACGTAACAAGCGCGTCCTACTCGGCGTCGGTGTCGTCGCACTGATCGTGATCCTCGTGGTCGCCGGCCTCGGGCTCAAATGGCTCGGCGTGTTCGACTCACGGACCGATTACGACAGCGCGACGGGTTCGGGGTCCGTCCTCGTGGAAGTGCCCGAGGACGCCGCGCTCCGCGACGTCGGGCAGACGTTGGCCGACGCGGGCGTCGTCGGCAGCAAGCGGGCATTCGTCGACGCCGCGGAGACCGGTCCCGGCGTTGCGGCCGGTTTCTACGACATGCCGAAGGGCATCTCTGCCAAGAGCGCGATCGACATGATGAGCGGACCCGACCGCCGGGTCGGCAGGATCATCGTTCCCGAAGGCCTCCAACTCGATTCGAAGGAGAGCACCGGCGGGCACACACGGCCCGGAATCTTCGAGATGATCGCCAAAGCGACGACCATCAAGACCGACGACGCCCAGTACGGCGTGAGCGTCGAACAACTCGAAGAGGCGGCGGCCACGTCGTCGCCGGAAGACCTCGGCGTCCCGCCGTGGGCGCGGCAGAAGGTCCAGGAGTTGACCGGCGACCACCGGCGTATCGAAGGTCTCATCGCGTCCGGGGCGTGGGAGGACATCGATCCGGCGCTCGACGCCCGAGAGGTTCTGCGCGAACTGATCACTCGCAGTGAGACGCGGTACACGGCGTGGGGGCTCTTGAGTGGTAACGATTCCGGGCTGTCGCCCTACGACACACTCACCGTCGCGTCGATCGTCGAGGGCGAGGCACGCAAGGAGGCCGACTTCCCGAAGGTCGCCCGCGTGATCCTGAACCGTCTGGACCGTGACCAGCGCCTCGAGATGGACTCCACCGCCAACTACACCGCCGACGTCAGGTCCAACGATCTGCACGGCGAGGCGTACAACAACGACAACGACTGGAACACGTACAAGCACGCGGGACTGCCGCTCACGCCGATCGGTGCTGTGGGCGATCGGGCGCTGCATGCGACGGAGAACCCGGCCGACGGAAAGTGGCTGTACTTCGTGACGGTCGACGAGGACGGCACGACGCTGTTCGCGAACACCTTCGCAAAGCACAAGCAGAACCGGCAGGTGGCGTGCCGCAACAAGTTCCTGACGGTCGGTTGTGAATAACGCCGTATCCGGTCGCCGTGCGGCGGTCCTCGGATCACCGGTCGGACACTCGAAATCGCCTGCGCTGCACCGTGCCGCCTACGCCGCGCTCGGCTTGGACGGGTGGTCGTACGATGCGATCGAGACGACGGCCGACCGACTCGCGCCAACGGTCGACGGTGCGGGCGCGGAGTGGATCGGCTACTCGGTGACGATGCCGTGCAAGTCGGCGGCGCTCGCCTTCGCCGACACGGCGACCGAGCGCGCCGCGTTGATCGGCTCGGCCAACACCTTGGTCCGTTCCGGAAGCGGCTGGCGGGCCGACTGCACCGATGTCGACGGGGTGACGGGCGCACTCGCCCAGACCGGGATCGTGCAACAGCCGACCCGAGCGGTGCTCATCGGCGCGGGTGGCACGGCTCGGCCTGCGCTCGCCGCGCTCGTCGAAGCCGGGATCACCGACGTCATCGTCGTGGCGCGCGACGCGGGCCGCGCCCGCGGGGTTCTCCACCTCGCCGAACGGCTGTCGGTAGGTGCGCAGGTCATCGACTTCGAGCCGGGCGAGCAATTGCGGGACGCCTGTTCGTCGGCCGATGTCACGGTCTCCACCGTCCCGTCGGCGGCGGCCGAATCTCTCGCGCCCTCGGTCGCGGCGACGCCGCGACTCGTCGACGTGATCTACGATCCCTGGCCGACACCTCTCGCCGCCGCTGTCGCCGAGGCGGGCGGCATCGTCGTCGGGGGACTCGTGATGCTCCTCAACCAGGCCTACAGCCAGGTGGAGCAGTTCACCGGTCGGCCCGCTCCCGCAGCCGCGATGGCTGCCGCCGTCGGCATCGAACTTCTGTAGCCGTCTCCCGGCTGTGGATAACGCAGTTGGCAGGAGCACCGTCGTCGACGATGCTCAGTCCATGGTCTTCGTCGCGCTCTTCCTCGCCGCGGTGGCGGTGGCGTGTGCGGTGACCGATGCGCGGACCGGGCGGATCCCCAACGCGCTCACGCTTCCGGCTATCGGCCTCGTCGTCTCGGCGGGCTTCGTGGAGCCGACAGTCCTGGTCGCGGGGCTCGTATGTGCGAGCGTGTACATGTGCGCGTTCGCATTCCGGGCGTGCGGCGGAGGCGACGTGAAGCTTGCGCTGATTGTCGGGGGAGCGGTCGGGGCCCCGATCGCGGCGTTGCTGGCGGTGGCCTTCGCTGCGGTGCTCTCCTTGGTGGCGAGTGCGCTCGCCCGACGACGTGTCACCGCACACGGTCCCGCGTTGGTCGCAGCCGCAGCCATTCTCGGGGCGGTGGCGCTCGCGGTGCGATGAGCAGAGCGCAGACGTCGAATTCGGTGCCTGAGGAGGACTCTGGAAGAATCGACCTGTGCTGCGTTGGATGACTGCCGGAGAATCACACGGACCGGCCCTGGTTGCCCTGGTCGAGGGAATGGTCGCGGGTGTGGAGATCACCACCGCCGACATCGCCGAACAGTTGGCGCGACGCCGACTCGGCTATGGTCGCGGCGCGCGAATGAAGTTCGAGGCCGACGAGGTCACCGTGATCGGCGGAGTGCGTCACGGTCGGACGCTCGGCGGACCGATCGCCGTCGAGATCGGCAACACTGAATGGCCAAAGTGGGAGAAGGTCATGGCGGCCGACCCCGTCGACGACGACGAACTCGCAGGCAGCGCGCGCAATGCCGCGTTGACGCGCCCGCGCCCGGGCCATGCCGACTACTCGGGAATGCTCAAGTACGGTTTCGACGACGCCCGTCCGATCCTCGAACGTGCCAGTGCACGTGAGACCGCGGCGCGGGTGACGGCCGGAACCGTCGCACGCAACTTCCTCAAGCAGGTCCTCGGTATCGAGATCGTGTCGCACATCATCTCCATCGGCGACAGCGAGCCGTACTCGGGCCCGCCGCCGCGACCGGAAGACCTTGAGGCGATCGACGCGAGCCCGGTGCGCGCGTTCGGCATCGACGCCCAGGCGTCGATGATCGAGGAGATCGAGGCAGCTAAGCGCGACGGTGACACGCTCGGCGGAGTGGTCGAGGTGGTCGCCACCCGTGTTCCGGTGGGCCTCGGTTCGCATGTGAGCGGCGAGACCCGGTTGGACGCTCGGCTCGCGGCCGCGCTGATGGGCATCCAGGCGATCAAGGGTGTCGAGGTCGGGGACGGTTTCGAGACCGCACGACGCCGCGGCAGTCAGGCCCACGACGAGATGGTTCCCGGCGCCGACGGCGTCCTACGGTCGACCAACCGGGCAGGCGGCCTCGAAGGCGGCATGACCAACGGCGAGGACCTGCGCGTCCGCATCGCGATGAAACCGATCTCGACAGTGCCGCGGGCCCTCGCCACCGTCGACATGACCACCGGCGAACCGGCGAGCGCGATCCACCAGCGCAGCGATGTGTGTGCAGTGCCCGCCGCAGGAGTCGTCGCCGAAGCGATGGTCGCGCTCGTCGTCGCGCAGGCGGCGTTGGAGAAGTTCGGCGGAGACTCGGCGACCGAGACCCAGACGAACCTTCGTGCGTACCTGGACGCCGTGCACTCGCGTCCGCCGCGACCATGAACGATCGGCCGGCCAGCCACGTCGGGGACAGACCCATCGTCGTATTGGCCGGTTTCATGGGATCTGGGAAGTCGACGGTCGGCCGTGCGCTCGCCGGTCGGCTGGCGGTCGATTTCGTCGACACCGACGCCGAGATCTCCAGGCGCGCGGGACGCGGCATTCAAGAGATCTTCGCCGCCGTCGGGGAGAGCGGATTCCGTGAGGTCGAAGCCGAGATCGTCGGCGACGTCCTCGCGTCGGCACGCGGTGTCGTCGCCCTCGGTGGCGGATCGGCGACCGTACCGGCGATTCGTGACGCGCTGGCCGGTCACCATGTCGTCTACCTCGAGATCGGCGCCGACGACGGCTTCGCGCGGGTGCGCGGGTCCGATCGACCGTTGCTCGTCGACGACGACCCGGCCGGCCGCTACCGGGACATCCTCGCCTCGCGCACCGAGCACTATCGGGCGGTCGCCACCCACGTCGTCGACGCCGCCGAACCGGTGTCGTCGGTCGTGGCAGCCATCATCAGCCGACTTGATCAGGAGAACTCATGACCGAACCGGTCACCGTCGCCGTCCGTGCGGCGTCGCCCTACGACGTCACCATCGGCCGAGGGCTGCTCGACGACGTCGCGACCGCCGCGGCGGGCGCCGACCGCGTCACGATCATCTACCAACCGACACTGGCCGCCACCGCGGAGCAGATCCGTGAATACCTCGCCGAGCGCGGATTCGACGCGCACCGCGTCGAGATACCCGACGCCGAGGCAGGCAAGGATCTGTCGGTCGCCTCGTTCTGCTGGGAGGTGTTCGGTCGGATCGGGATGATGCGCAACGACAAGGTGATCAGCCTCGGCGGCGGCGCGGCCACCGACCTCGCGGGTTTCGCGGCCGCGACGTGGATGCGTGGAATCGGCGTCATCCACGTCCCGACGACTCTCCTGGCGATGGTCGACGCCGCGGTCGGCGGCAAGACCGGGATCAACACGGACGCCGGCAAGAATCTGGTCGGATCCTTCCACGAACCGGATGCGGTCCTCATCGACCTCGCGACCCTGGAGACGGTGCCGCACAACGAGGTCGTGTCCGGGTTCGCCGAGGTGGTCAAGACCGGCTTCATCGCCGATCCGGTGATCCTCGACCTGATCGAGGCAGATCCTAAGGCAGCTCTGGACCCGAAGGGCGAGGTCCTACCCGAGCTGATCCGGCGTTCGGTTCAGGTCAAGGCCGATGTCGTGTCCGCGGACCTCAAGGAGTCGTCGCTGCGCGAGATCCTCAACTACGGACACACTCTCGGACACGCGATCGAGCGCCGCGAGCAGTACAAGTGGCGACACGGTGCCGCGGTCGCGGTCGGCATGGTCTTCGCCGCGGAGCTCGCACGCCTGGCCGGGCGCCTCGACGACGAGACGGCGGACCGGCACCGCACGATCCTCGAACTCGTCGGTCTTCCCACGTCGTACGACGCCGACGCGCTCAGTGCGTTGCTCAAGACGATGGCTGGGGACAAGAAGAACCGCTCGGGCATGCTGCGTTTCGTCATCCTCGACGGATTGGCCAAGCCGGGACGTCTGGAGGCGCCGGACCCGTCGTTGATCGCGGCGGCGTATTCGGCGGTGTCGGGCGAGAAGCCGTCTGGCGGCTCGGGCGCCATCCTGCTCTGACGCACATCGCCCGCCTACGCTTCGCGTAGGCGGGCGACGAGCAGGACTTAAGGACTCAGGCTGCGACGGGGATCTGCTCGGTCTGCTCCTGTGCACGATTCTCGGCCTTGCGCTGTTCGCGGCGGATGATCAGGCGGCCGACGGAGACACCGAAGAAGGCGGGCACGAAGACGATCAGGGTGATGAATGAGGTGCCTGCGATGATCTCCACCGGGAACGACGCCTGACCGATGCCGTTGAACCACCCGGCCGTGCCGACGATCCAACACACCAGGCACGAGACGAAGCCGGCGAGCAGGCCTGCCTTGAGCCAGCGGACGGTGAGATCGGCGTAGTCGTCGGGGTCGGCGTTGGCGCGGGCGTCGCGGATCCCGTCGATCCCGCCCCAGATGATGGCGATGAGGACGACGGCGGCGATCGCGATGGACGTGGACAGCGTCTTCGACAACGGCGCAGCGATCACGACGGCACCGAGAATCAAGCGTGCCGCGATCTGCACAATGGACATCACGACGCCACGAATAAGCCAAGTCATGTAGGACACAGTAGCCGGATGGAACATGTTCAACAATGGAGACATACCGATGAGTAGTACGAACGCCGCGCGGCGCGCCGCCCTGGCTGCGTCGCAGTCGGTCGGCGAGGTCGACGCGATCGTCGTCGCCGACCTGAACAATCTGCGTTACCTGACGGGTTTCACCGGCAGCAATGGAGCGGTCCTGGTGTGGACGGGCCCGTCGCGAGACGGCGACCGCATCAGCACCGACGGCCGGTACCTCACGCAGGTCGCCGAACAGAGCCACGACCTGACAGCGGTGATCGCACGCGACTGCTCGAGCGAACTGCTTCGCACGATCGCCGAGCGGTGTCCCGGTGCACGCGTGGCGATCGAAGGCCACGTCGTGACCGTCGCCGCGTACGCCCGGCTCACCGAACTCGCCGCGGAGCTCGGTCTGCACGTGGCCTCGGTCGAGGATGCGGTCGAGAAACTGCGCATCGCCAAGGACGCCGACGAAGTGGAGTTGATCACGTCGGCGTGTGCCATCGGGGACGCCGCACTCGCGGCCCTCGTCGAGCGCGGTGCGATCGCCGCGGGCCGCACCGAACGGCAAGTCGCCCGCGATCTGGAATGGGCGATGTACGAATACGGAGCCGACGCTGTAGCCTTCGAGACCATCGTCGCCGCGGGCGCGTGGTCGGCCGTTCCGCATCATCGGCCCACGGACACCGTCCTCGAGGTCGGCGACCTGGTCAAGATCGATTTCGGGGCAGTGGCGGGCGGCTACCACTCGGATATGACGCGCACCTTCGTTCTGGGGGAGGTGGAGAGCTGGCAGCGCGAGATCTACGACGTCGTGGCCGCAGCGCAGCGAGCCGGACGCGACGCGCTGGCGGTCGGAGCCGACCTGGCCTCGATCGACGCCGCGGCGCGCACAGTGATCGCCGATGCCGGATACGGCGAGTATTACGTGCACGGTCTCGGGCACGGCGTCGGCCTCGAGATCCACGAAGCGCCGGGAATCGGAGCCGCTGCGAGCGGTACACTGCCTGACGGCGCAACGGTCACCGTCGAACCCGGGATCTACCTCCCGGGACGCGGCGGCGTGCGGATCGAGGACACCCTGGTGGTCACCGACACCGGGGCGACGTCGCTGACGACGACGTCCCGGAGCCTGACCGCCCTATAAGCATCGCCTGCAGGCACAGTCCGGCAGACATGGAGACGAACAACCGCGAGGAGAACATTCATGGCGACGACCGCCGATTTCAAGAACGGGCTCGTTCTGAAGATGGACAACCAGCTGTGGCAGATCATGGAGTTCCAGCATGTGAAGCCGGGCAAGGGGCCGGCTTTCGTGCGCACCAAGATCAAGAACGTCACGTCCGGCAAGAACGTCGACAAGACCTTCAACGCGGGTGTCAAGGTCGAGACCGCGACCGTCGACCGTCGTGACATGACCTTCCTCTACAAGGACGGCGCCGACTTCGTCTTCATGGACGGCGAGACGTTCGAGCAGATCAACATCGCGCCCGAGGTCGTCGGCGACGGCGCCCGTTTCCTCTTGGAGAACATGAGCGTCCAGGTCTCCACCCACGAGGAGGAGCCGCTTTCGGTCGAACTGCCGGTCACCGTCGAGCTTCTCGTGACCCACACCGATCCGGGCCTGCAGGGCGACCGGTCGACCGGCGGCACCAAGCCCGCCACGTTGGAGACCGGGGCCGAGATCAGCGTTCCGCTGTTCATCAACACCGGGGACAAGCTGAAGATCGACTCGCGCGACGGCAACTACCTCGGCCGCGTCAACAGCTGACCAGTCGTCCCACATCGAGAACCAGTAGTAACGAGAAGCACCAGTGAGTGAAGCTAAGGGCCGCCACCGCATGCGCGGGCGCGCCGTCGACATCCTGTTCGAGGCCGAGGCCAAAGAAGTCCCGGCGACCCAACTCGTCCAGGAGCGACGCGAATGGTTCGGTGAGCACGACGCTGTCGGCGAGATGAGTGGTTACACGGTCACCCTCGTCGAGGGTGTGTCGGCGGACGCCGCCCAGATCGACGCAGTCATCTCCTCGCACCTGGAGAACTGGAAGCTCCACCGCCTGCCGGCAGTGGATCGCGCCATTCTGCGGCTGTCGGTATGGGAGCTGCTGTACGCGAACGACGTCGACATCAACGTCGTCATCGACGAGGCCGTCAAGCTCGCCAAGGAGTTGTCGACCGACGAATCGCCCGCGTTCGTCAACGGCGTCCTCGGGCGCGTAGCCGAACTCGCCCCTCAAGTCCGCGCCGCCGCCTCGGCGGAGTAGACTCTCGCATCAAGCGCAAATCCTTTAACGGACCGTCCTGTGAGGCGGAGAAGGAGGTCGGCTTGGTTCCGCCGGTCGATGATGCCCATCACTCGAGTACGCCCGACTCGAGCACCCCGACCTCGGAAGGTCGGGGTGCCGTGCCGGGCGCACCCCGTGTACTGCTCGACGCGTCAGACGTCGGCCGCACGGTGGCGAGAATGGCACATCAAGTCATCGAGAAGACCGCTCTGGACGAACCCGGTTCCCGCCGTGTCCTGTTGATCGGCATCCCCACCCGAGGCACATCTCTGGCGCTCCGTCTGTCAGCGAAGGTCGCCGAGTTCACCGGTGTCGACGTGTCGACCGGCTATCTCGACATCACGTTGTATCGCGACGATCTACGAGACAAACCGCACCGCCCCCTCGAACGCACGCTGGTCCCCGAGGGCGGCGTTGACGGCGCACTCGTGATCCTCGTCGACGACGTCCTGTTCTCCGGGCGCACCGTCCGCGCGGCGCTCGACGCACTCCGCGACCTCGGTCGTCCGGCAGCGGTCCAACTCGCGGTCCTCGTCGACCGCGGTCACCGCGAACTGCCGCTGCGCGCCGACTACGTCGGCAAGAACATTCCGACCGCACGCGGCGAGGACGTTCAGGTCCACCTCCACGAGCACGACGGCCTCGACGAGGTGGTGCTCCGATGAAGCACCTGCTCTCCGCGGCAGACCTTTCGCACGACGAGGCCATCGACATCCTCGACGAGGCTCAGCGGTTCGAGCAGGCGCTCGCCGGTCGCGAGGTGCGCAAGCTTCCGACGCTGCGTGGCCGAACCGTGATGACCGTGTTCTACGAGAACTCGACGCGCACCCGCGTCTCCTTCGAAGTCGCTGCCAAATGGATGAGCGCGGACGCGATCAACGTGAGCGCGTCGACGTCGTCGGTCAACAAGGGGGAGTCGCTGCGGGACACCGCGAAGACGCTGCGGGCGCTCGGCGCCGACGCACTCGTCGTCCGGCATCCGGCGTCGGGGGCCGCCGCGCAGATCGCGCGCTGGACGAACGACGGCTCCGACGTGCTCAGCATCCCGGGATCGAGCGGGCCGTCGATTATCAATGCGGGCGACGGTATGCACGAGCATCCGACGCAGGCACTCCTGGACGCCTACACGATCCGGCAACGGCTCGGCGGTATCGGGGGCCGCCGCGTGGTCATCGTCGGCGACGTCCTGCATTCGCGGGTCGCGCGGTCGAACGCTCTGCTCCTGTCGACGCTTGGCGCCGAGGTGGTCCTCGTCGCGCCACCGACTCTCCTGCCGACGGGCGTCGACACGTGGCCGGTGCGTGTCGCCACCGATCTGGACGCGGAACTGCCTGCCGCGGACGCCGTCATGATGCTGCGAGTGCAGGCCGAACGGATGAACGGCGGGTATTTCCCGAGCAGTCGGGAGTACTCGGTCCGCTACGGACTCTCCGACGCCCGGACCGCGATGCTTCGCGACGACGTCGTGCTGCTCCACCCCGGCCCGATGCTGCGCGGCATGGAGATCGGCTTCGACGTCGCCGACGCACCGCAGGCGACGGTCCTCGAACAGGTCCGCAACGGTGTCCACGTCCGCATGGCCGTCCTCTTCCGCCTCATCGCGGGCGCCGAGGAGTCCACGACCGTGCCAGCCACCCACGTCGAGGGTCGTCCGGTCGAATCCCAGACGCCCGATCTCCGAGGAGAGAAGTAGTGACCGTTACCGGTTCGGCCCTGATCACCAACGTCCGGCCCTACGGTGACGGCGACCCGGTCGACATCGCAGTCGTCGACGGCGTCATCACCGAGATCGGTGCGGGACTCGAGGCTCCCGAGGGAGCTGAGACCGTCGACGGCGGGGGAGGCGTGCTACTGCCCGGATTCGTCGACCTGCACACACACCTGCGCGAACCCGGCCGGGAAGACACGGAGACCGTCGCATCGGGCTCGACGGCGGCGGCTCGTGGTGGTTACACGGCAGTGTTCGCGATGGCCAACACCGCGCCCGTCGCCGACAACTCGACCGTCACCGATCTCGTGTGGCGGCTCGGCCAGGAGGTCGGCCTCGTCGACATCCATCCCGTCGGAGCGGTTACCGTCGGCCTCGCGGGCGAACAACTCGCCGAGATGGGGATGATGGCTCAGGGCGCGGGCCGAGTCCGACTGTTCAGCGACGACGGCAAGTGCGTGCACGATCCGGTCCTGATGAAGCGGGCCCTCGAGTATTCGACGGGGCTCGGTGTCCTGATCTCACAGCACTCGGAGGATCCGCGACTGACCGTCGGAGCCGTCGCTCACGACGGACCCACTGCGGCACGCCTCGGTCTCGCCGGATGGCCGCGGGCCGCCGAAGAGTCGATCGTCGCCCGCGACGCGCTTCTCGCCCGCGACGCCGGGGCACGGGTGCACGTCGCGCACGCGTCCACCGCGGGCACCGTCGAACTCCTCAAGTGGGCACGCGCGCAGGGCATCGAGATCACCGCCGAGGTGACGCCGCATCACCTGCTGCTCGACGACTCCCGGCTGGAGACCTACGACGGCGTCAACCGGGTTAACCCGCCCCTTCGCGAGGCTGACGACGTCGCAGCGCTCCGGCAGGCGCTCGCCGACGGCATTCTCGACTGCGTCGCCACCGATCACGCGCCGCATTCGTCGCAGGAGAAGTGCTGCGAGTTCTCGCAGGCCCGCCCGGGCATGCTCGGACTCGAGACCGCGCTGTCGATCGTCGTGGAGACGATGGTGCGGACGGGCCTGCTCGACTGGCGCGGGGTGTCACGGGTGATGAGCGAACGTCCCGCTGCCATCGTCGGGCTCGACGACCAGGGGAGGCCGATCGCCGTCGGCGAGCCAGCCAACCTCACGATCGTCGACCCGGAGGCGCAATGGACGGTGCGCGGCGACGCGATGGCGAGCAAGTCGCGGAACACCCCTTACGAGGAGATGACATTGCCGGGAGTCGTGCAGGCGACGGTCCTGCGCGGGCGGGTCACGGCGCAGCGGACGGGCGGTGAGTGGCAGTGAGTAACTGGACGTACTACCTGGTCATCGTCGTCATCGCGCTCGCGATCTGGTTGCTGCTGGTCTCCCTCATCGTGCGTGGCTGGCGTAACCGCGGGCGCCGTCAGGCCGACGCGGTCGGCGAGTTCCCCGCGACGCCCGACGACCTCGGCGCACCTGTCCGCGGTCCGCACACCGGTCTCTACGTCGGCAGCACCCTGGCTCCGAGTTGGCAGAACCGGATCGCAGTCGGCGACAAGGGCGATAGGGCGTCGGCCGAGCTCACCGAGTATCCCAACGGCCTGTTGATCACGCGCCACGGTGCGTCGGAGATCTGGATCCCCCGCGAATCGCTGATCGCCGTCCGCACTGAGAACGGGCTCGCAGGCAAGGTGATGAGCCGCGACGGTGTGCTGGTGATCAGGTGGACGCTGCCGACCGGTGTCGAGATCGATTCGGGCCTGCGCGGCGATGACAAGACGACGTACCCGGAGTGGGTCGAGGCCTACGCGGAATTGAACGAACGGGCTTTCGCGGCCGCGGAGGAACACGACCTCCAGAACGCGGAGAACGAGTCCGGCACCGCAACGAAGAAGGAAGACTAGATGAGCAAGGCAGTACTGGTGCTGGAGAACGGCCAGGTCTTCACCGGGTTGGCGTACGGCGCCACCGGTCAGACCCTAGGCGAGGCGGTGTTCTGCACCGCGATGACCGGGTACCAGGAGACGCTCACCGACCCGAGCTATCACCGGCAGATCGTCGTCGCCACAGCGCCGCAGATCGGAAACACCGGTTGGAACACCGAAGACAGCGAGAGCCTCCTCGGCAAGCGTTCGGCCGTCACCTGGTCGGCCGACTTCATCGACCACGACGACCCGGGAAAGATCTGGGTCGCGGGCTACGCCGTGCGCAACCCCACCCGTCGGGTGTCCAACTGGCGCGCAGGCTCCACGCTCGATGGGGAACTCGCCGACCAGGACATCGTCTCGATCGCAGGCATCGACACCCGAGCGCTCGTCCGAGTGCTCCGCGACAACGGGTCGATGCGTGCGGGTGTGTTCTCGGGTGACGCGCTGGCCTCGACCGAGGACATGCTCGAGGCCGTGCGCGCGCAGCCGTCGATGGCCGGAGCCGACCTCGCCGCAGAGGTCAGCACCGCCGAGCCGTATGTCGTGGAAGCCGCAGGCGGACAAGCCAAACTCAAAGTCGCAGCGCTGGACATGGGCATCAAGGCCAACACGCCGCGCATGCTCGCAGCGCGCGGTGTGGAAGTCCACGTCCTCCCGTCGTCCGCGACGTTCGCCGACATCAAGGCCTTGAACCCGGACGGCTTCTTCCTGTCGAACGGCCCGGGCGACCCCGCGACAGCCGATGCCGCAGTCGCGCTGACCAGCGAGATCGTCGACTCGGGCCTCCCGACGTTTGGCATCTGCTTCGGCAACCAGATCCTCGGGCGGGCGTTCGGACGCGATACCTACAAGCTCAAGTTCGGGCACCGCGGAATCAACATCCCGGTCCTGGACACCGTCAGCGGGCGGATCGCCATCACCTCCCAGAACCACGGTTTCGCGCTCGAGGGCGAGGCGGGCGAAGAGTTTGACACCCCGCTTGGCCGGGCTCGGGTCTCGCACGTCTGCGCCAACGACGGAGTCGTGGAGGGCGTCGAACTGGTCTCCGGCACGGCCTTCTCCGTCCAGTACCACCCCGAGGCCGCGTCCGGACCGCACGATGCCGCCAACCTCTTCGACAAGTTCGTCCATGTCATGGAGAACGCCGCCCAGGAAGGGAACCTCTCGTAATGCCCCGTCGTACTGACATCTCTCACGTCCTGGTGATCGGGTCCGGCCCGATCGTCATCGGCCAGGCCTGCGAGTTCGACTACTCGGGCACCCAGGCTTGCCGCGTCCTCCAGTCCGAGGGCCTGCGCGTCTCGCTCGTCAACTCGAACCCGGCGACGATCATGACCGACCCGGAGTTCGCCGACGCCACCTACGTTGAGCCGATCAGCCCCGAGTACCTCGAGAAGGTGATCCAGACCGAGGCGGCCGGCGGACACCCGATCGACGCCGTGCTCGCGACCCTCGGCGGTCAGACCGCGCTCAACGCGGCCGTCGGCCTGCACGATGAAGGCATCCTCGCCAAGTACGACATCGAGTTGATCGGCGCAGACTTCGATGCGATCCAGCGCGGCGAGGACCGCCAGATGTTCAAGGACATCGTCGCGAAGGTCGGTGGCGAGAGCGCGCGGTCGGCGGTCTGCTACACGATGGACGAGGTCCGCAAGACCGTCGGTGAGCTCGGCTTCCCGGTGGTCGTGCGCCCGTCGTTCACGATGGGCGGACTCGGCTCCGGCATGGCGTACGACGACGCCGACCTCGACCGCATCGCGGGAGGCGGACTCGCCGCATCGCCGACGGCCAACGTGCTCATCGAGGAGTCGATCCTCGGGTGGAAGGAGTACGAGCTGGAGTTGATGCGCGACAACAAGGACAACGTCGTCGTCATCTGTTCCATCGAGAACGTCGACCCGGTCGGTGTCCACACCGGCGACTCGGTGACCGTCGCTCCGGCGATGACCCTGACCGACCGCGAATACCAGATCATGCGCGACCTCTCGATCGCCATCCTCCGCGAAGTCGGCGTCGACACGGGCGGCTGCAATATCCAGTTCGCGCAGGACCCGAAGGACGGACGCCTCGTCGTCATCGAGATGAATCCGCGCGTGTCCCGTTCCTCGGCCCTCGCGTCCAAGGCGACCGGGTACCCGATCGCGAAGATGGCAGCCAAGCTCGCCATCGGCTATTCGCTCGACGAGATCACCAACGACATCACCAAGGTGACGCCCGCAGCGTTCGAGCCGACCCTGGACTACGTCGTCGTCAAGGCTCCGCGGTTCGCGTTCGAGAAGTTCCCGGGCGCCGACGACACTCTCACCACCACTATGAAGTCGGTGGGCGAGGCGATGAGCCTCGGTCGAAGCTTCGCGGAGGCGTTCGGTAAGGTGATGCGCTCGATGGAGACCAAGGCTGCGGGATTCTGGACCGAGGCCGACCGCCCCGACCCCGCGACGCTCGACGTCGAGGCGCTCCTGGCCGACATCGCGGTCCCGCGCGATGGGCGCATGCACAAGCTGATGCTGGCCCTCGAGGCGGGCGTGTCGATCGAGCGCCTGTACGAGGTGACGGCGATCGACCCGTGGTTCCTCGCCGAGATCGACGGGATCCGCGAGGTCGGTCACCGTGTTCGTGAGGCCGACGTTCTCGACGAGGAACTGTTGCGTATCGCTAAGTCGTCGGGGTTGTCGGACCGTCAGATCGCGGCGCTCCGCAGCGATCTCGCCGACGAGGACGAGGCGCGCGAGCTCCGAATCGGGCTCGGTGTGCGACCGGTGTACAAGACCGTCGACACCTGCGCGGCGGAGTTCGAGGCCAAGACGCCGTACCACTACAGCGCCTACGAGATCGATCCGGCGGCGACGAGCGAGGTCGCCGCCCAGACCGAACGTCCCAAGGTCCTGATCCTGGGCTCCGGGCCGAACCGTATCGGTCAGGGCATCGAGTTCGACTACTCATGTGTGCATGCGGCGATGACGTTGAGCGAGGCCGGGTACGAGACGGTCATGGTCAACTGCAACCCGGAGACCGTGTCCACCGACTACGACACCGCGGACCGACTGTACTTCGAGCCGTTGACGTTCGAAGACGTGATGGAGGTGTACCACTCCGAGAGCGAGTCCGGCACCGTCGCAGGCGTGATCGTTCAGCTCGGCGGCCAGACGCCGCTGGGTCTGGCGGCGCGCCTGGAAGCCGCGGGAGTCTCGATCGTCGGAACCAGCCCGGCGGCGATCGACCTCGCCGAGGACCGCGGCGAGTTCGGTCGCGTCCTCACCGAGGCGAACCTCCCGGCGCCGAAGTTCGGCACGGCCACCACGTTCGACTGCGCCCGCGAGATCGCGGCGAGCATCGGATACCCGGTGTTGGTCCGCCCGTCGTACGTCCTCGGTGGTCGCGGCATGGAGATCGTCTACGACGAGCAAGCGCTCGCCGACTACATCTCGCGCGCCACCGAGATCTCCCATGACCGACCCGTGCTCGTCGACCGTTTCCTGGAAGGCGCCGTCGAGATCGACGTCGACGCGCTGTACGACGGCAGTGAGATCTTCATCGGCGGTATCATGGAGCACATCGAGGAGGCTGGCATCCACTCCGGCGACTCGGCCTGCGCGCTGCCGCCGATCACCTTGACTGCCGCCGTGATCGAACGCGTCCGCTCGTCGACCGAGGCCCTGGCGAAGGGCATCGGCGTTCGTGGCCTGCTGAACGTCCAGTACGCGCTCGCCGACGACACGCTCTACGTCCTCGAAGCGAATCCGCGTGCGAGCCGCACCGTGCCGTTCGTGTCGAAGGCGACGGCTGTGCAACTCGCGAAGGCCTGTGCCCGCGTGATGATGGGTCGTACGATCGCCGAACTACGAGGTGAGGGCATCCTTCCCGAGTCGGGCGACGGGTCGTCGACCCCGGCTTACGCTCCGGTTGCGGTGAAGGAGGCAGTCCTGCCGTTCAACCGGTTCCGCCGTGCCGACGGAACGGGCGTCGACTCCCTGCTGAGCCCGGAGATGAAGTCGACCGGCGAGGTCATGGGCCTCGACACCGACTTCGGTCGGGCATTCGCGAAGTCGCAGGACGGTGCGGGCGGTGCGTTGCCGACGTCGGGGACAGTGTTCGTGTCGGTGGCTGACCGGGACAAGGCGTCGATCTCCTTCCCGATCAAGCGACTTGCAGATCTGGGCTTCACGATCATGGCCACCGTCGGAACTGCGGACGTCCTGCGCCGCAACGGAATCGAGGCGACGACAGTCGCCAAGGGGGCCGAGTCGGCCGACGGTAAGCGGACTGTGATCGACGAGATCAAGGACGGGAACGTCGCCATGATCATCAACACGCCGTACGGCACATCCGGGCCGCGGGTGGACGGGTACGAGATCCGGGCGGCCGCGATCGGGGCGAGAGTCCCGTGCATCACGACGGTCTCCGGCGCAGGCGCCGCCGTCCAAGGCATCGAGGCGGCGATCGGCGCGACGATGGGTGTGGCATCGCTGCAACGCCGCCACGCCGAACTGCAGGGCCGACCGTGACCTTCGGTTCCCGATACGCAGAGGCACTCGCACAACGCGGCCGTCTCTGCGCAGGCATCGACCCGCACGCGGACCTCCTGCGTGAGTGGGGACTGCCCGTGTCGGTGGCGGGATTGCGGGAGTTCGCACAGGCCTGCGTCGCCGGGATCGCACCGGTGGCATCCGTCGTCAAGCCGCAGGTCGCGTTCTTCGAGCAGTTCGGGTCCGCGGGATTCGCTGTGTTGGAGGAGACGATCGCGGGTTGTCGCGACGCCGGCGCGATCGTGCTCGCCGATGCGAAGCGCGGCGACATCGGGTCCACGATGGCCGCCTATACGACCGCGTGGCTCGACGACGAGTCGCCCCTGTGCAGCGACGCCGTGACGGTCTCGCCCTATCTCGGCTTCGGCTCGCTCGCCCCCGCGATCGCGGCAGCGCGTGCGACCGACCGGGGAGTGTTCGTGCTGGCACGGACGTCGAACCCAGACGGTGCCGACGTACAGACAGCGACCACCGATGGCACGACCGTCGCACAGTCCATCGCCGACTCGGCTGCCGCCGTCAACGCCCAGAGCCCGGGGACGGTCGGTGTCGTCATCGGGGCAACCCGGGATCACGGGCTCGACCTCGGGGCCCTCGGCGGCCCGATCCTGTCACCCGGACTCGGGGCGCAGGGGGCGAGCGCCGCAGACCTCGCGAGGATCTTCGGGGACGCGGACCATTCGTGGCTCCTGCCCGCAGCCAGTCGCAGCATCCTCCGTGCCGGCCCAGACGTCGCCGCCCTCCGTTCGGCCGTCGAGTCGACACGAGACGACATCGAGCGCGCCCTCCGATAGCGCTTCTGGCGTCCCCGCGGCGCGGTTCAGGCGGCCGAGGACACCAGGTTCTCGCGGAAACGGGCGATCGCGGGCCAGGTGTACTCGTGCGCATCCGGACCCGTCAGCAAGCCGAGGTGGCTCGACTCGACCGTATGGAACTCCACGTGCGATGACGAGGTGAGAAGCTTCTCACCGTAGCGGGCGGCGGCATGGCTGACGATGGCGTCGCGGTGGGAGCCGACGAGGAACACCGGAGCGGACACCGCCCGCAGATCGACCGTCCGGCCGCCGAGATGCAATACGCCGTCGCCGAGTTCGTTGCGCACCACCAGGTTCAGCAGCATCTGTTCGCTCACCTTGCCCGCGTAGCCGGGCATCGCGTCCTGGAAGCGGTCGATCACCTGCATCCGGACCAGCGCATCGTGATCGTCGATGTTGTCCAGGATGTACTTGGGCTTGCGCAGTTCGCGCTGCCACGCCGTGGCTCGGTACGACAGCTGGACCAGGGGAGCGGGGATTCCGCCGAGCGCCCTCAACACGTAGTCCAGTGGCTTCCCGTCAGTCGGCGCGAGCACGGTGCGCGCGGCGTTGTACACCGGCATCTTCGAATAGTTCAGCGGGGTGCCGACGGTGATGATCGACCGAATCGGCAGGTCTCGACGGTAGGCCGCGGTCAGCAACGACAGCGTCCCACCCAGGCTCCATCCCAGTAGATCGACCGAGCCGGGGCCCGCCCCGAAATCGCCGACGGCGTCGGCGACAGCACGCGGAACGAAGCCGTCGAAGTAGTCCTCGAATCCGAGACGGCGAGCCGCGTCGCCGAAGTCGACGACGTACGGGACGGTGCCGGTGGACAACAGGAACTCGACGACCGAGTTCGCCGGATCGACTCCCGGCGCCAGGTCGTAACAGCTGGCGGGAACCGCTAACGGAGGAACCAGAAGCACCGGGACTCGGCCCGCTGCGCGTGCCGCGTCGACCTGCTCGCGGCTCCCGTACCTGCGAAGACGTCCGTGGGGTCGGTCGCTGACGATCACCGACTCGGTGGCGGACCGCGGTGCGTAGTCGTTCCGAAGGACGCGGGCGAGTGTACGCAGGTCGTTCAGCATGGACGCATACGGTACTACCTGACAGATTTCTGCGGCGCGCCCGGGGTGCAGGGTGCAAAGAGTCGGTCGCAGCGGGTACCGTTTGTGCTGGTCTCGGCGGCGAGCGTTACGATCGCCGAAGATCGTGGGGGCCAGGATTGATCCTCACGACGAAACCACCGGTCGATGTTGATAGCGTCGAGCGGACCAACTGAACCCGTAGAAACGAAAGACGGAGGAACCGTGGCTCTTCCCCAGTTGACTGATGAGCAGCGCGCTGCTGCGCTCGAGAAGGCGGCTGCAGCCCGCCGCGTGCGTGCCGAGCTCAAGGAACGCCTTAAGCGTGGTGGCACCGACCTGAAGCAGGTGCTGGCCGACGCTGAGAACGATGAGATTCTCGGCAAGATGAAGGTCTCTGCTCTGCTCGAAGCCCTGCCCAAGGTCGGCAAGGTCAAGGCGCAGGAGATCATGACGGAGCTGGAGATCGCCCCGACCCGCCGCCTGCGTGGTCTCGGTGACCGTCAGCGTAAGGCGCTGCTCGAGAAGTTCAGCTCCTGAGCGTGCCGGACACGAACACCGGATCGAGGGGCCGACTAGTCGTACTGGTCGGCCCCTCGGCCGTCGGGAAGTCCACCGTCGTTCGCCGACTCCGTGACGCGCTTCCCGCTCTGCACTTCAGCGTGTCTGCGACGACACGTGAGCCACGTCCCGGCGAAGTCGATGGACGCGACTACCACTTCGTCACCCGCGACTCGTTCGACGCGATGATCGATGCGGGCGAGATGCTCGAGTGGGCGGAGATTCACGGCGGACTCCAGCGGTCGGGAACTCCGGCCGCACCCGTCGAGCAGGCGATGGCGCAGGGCCGCCCCGTGCTCGTCGAAGTGGATCTGGTCGGCGCGCGCAATGTGCGTGCCCGCCTGAACGAGGCGATAACGGTGTTTCTGGCGCCGCCGAGTTGGGACGAACTCGTCTCGCGGCTGACGGGTAGAGGCACCGAGAGCGGCGACGTGATCGAACGTCGCCTGGAGACAGCGCGCGTCGAAATGGCGGCGCAAGACGAGTTCGCGCACGTCATCGTGAACGACGATGTCGACGAAACCGTCGAACAATTGCTAAACTTGCTGGTCGGGCCGCGGTCGGAAACGCGGTCGGCCGAACATACTGCGCAGGAGATGTGAGTGAGCACTCAGACAGAGATCGATCAGACCGTCGTCGACGGGCCGGTGTACGACACCCCGTTGGGGATCACGAACCCGCCGATCGACGAACTGCTTGAGCGCACTTCGTCGAAGTACGCACTGGTCATCTACGCCGCCAAGCGTGCGCGGCAGATCAACGACTACTACAACCAACTGGCCGAGGGCATCCTCGAATACGTCGGTCCGCTCGTCGAGCCCGGCGTCCAGGAGAAGGCCCTCTCGATCGCTATGCGCGAGATCCACTCCGATCTGCTCGAGCACACCGAAGGCGAGTAGGCCGCGCGGTGTCGCACGTCCTCATCGGGGTCGGCGGGGGGATTGCCGCCTACAAGGTGTGCAGTGTCATTCGTCACTTCACCGAGGCCGGTCATGATGTTCGAGTGGTCCCGACCCGGGCTGCGCTGAACTTCGTCGGAGCGGCCACGTTCGAAGCGCTGTCGGGGAACCCCGTCAGTACCGAGGTCTTCGACGACGTCGACGAGGTCGCACACGTCGCGCTCGGTCGTAAGGCGGACCTCGTGCTCGTCGCGCCCGCGACCGCTGACCTCATGGCGCGTGCGGTTGCCGGTCGCGCCGACGATCTGCTGACGGCTTCGTTGCTGACCGCGACGTGCCCGGTGCTGTTCGTACCCGCGATGCACACGGAGATGTGGCAGCACCCGGCGACCACTGCGAACGTCGCCACGCTGCGTGAGCGCGGCGTCACCGTGATGACGCCCGCCAGCGGCCGTCTGACGGGTGCCGACACCGGCGCGGGCCGGATGCCTGAGCCCACCGAGATCGGGTTGATCGGCGAACTGTTGCTCGACCGCGCGCAAGCGCTGCCGTACGACCTCGCCGGACGACGCGTCCTGGTGAGCGCAGGCGGAACCCGCGAACCTTTGGACCCGGTGAGGTATCTGGGCAATCACAGTTCAGGCAAGCAGGGGTATGCGTTGGCGCGCGCCGCGGCACAGCGTGGAGCACACGTCACCCTGGTGGCAGGCGCCACCAGCGATCCAGGCGATCCTGCGGGTGTCGAGATCGTCGACATCGACTCGGCGATGGAACTCGAGCACGAGATGTCTCGACGCGCGCGCGACGCCGACGTGGTGATCATGGCGGCGGCAGTCGCCGACTTTCGACCCGTCGACATCGCGGGATCGAAGATCAAGAAGAGCGCGGACGGCCCCGCACCGATCCACCTGGACACCAATCCGGACATTCTGGCGGGCCTCGTTCACTCCCGAGCCGAGGGCGATATCCCCCGCGAGACCGTCATCGTCGGTTTCGCCGCTGAGACCGGCGACGAACACGGCGGCGTACTCGACCACGGGCGCACCAAACTGCGCCGCAAAGGGTGCGATCTACTGGTGGTGAACGCGGTCGGTGACGGCAAGGCGTTCGGCACCGAAGACAACGGCGGATGGATCCTGACCGCCGGAGGCAACGAGACCGCACTCCCATTCGGATCCAAGACATTGATGGCGAGCAGAATCCTTGACGAAGTCGTCGCCGTCGTGCCTCATAGTTAGGCGAACAACACCGCTTGTTCTCCAGTTTTACGTCAGCAGGGGATGATCCCTGTGATTGAGCATCCCGAGAGGAACCGATGACCGCCTCAGCGTCCCGACTGTTCACCAGTGAATCTGTGACGGAAGGACACCCCGACAAGATTTGCGACGCGATCAGCGATGCAGTACTCGATGCGCTGCTCGCCGCCGACCCCAACTCGAAGGTCGCGGTCGAGACCATGGTCACCACCGGACAGGTGCACGTGGCGGGCGAAGTGAACACATTGGGGTACGTCGACATCCCGACGATCGTGCGCGAGAAGATCTTGGAGATCGGCTACGACTCGTCCACCAAGGGCTTCGACGGCGCATCGTGCGGAGTCAATGTCGCCATCGGGGCACAGTCTCCGGAGATCGCGCAGGGCCTCACCTCGTCGCACGAGAAGCGGACCGGCAGCAGCGACGACGACCTGGACAGTCAGGGCGCGGGCGATCAGGGCCTGATGTTCGGCTACGCGTCGGCGGAGACGCCCGAGCTGATGCCGCTGCCGATCGCGCTCGCACACCGCCTCTCGCGTCGCCTCACCGAGGTCCGCAAGAGCGGCATCCTGCCTTACCTGCGCCCGGACGGTAAGACTCAGGTGACGATCGAGTACGCAGGCGACACCCCCGTCCGGCTGGACACCGTCGTCGTGTCGACCCAGCACGCCGCCGACATCGACATCGACAACATGCTGGCCCCGGACATCCGCAAGCACGTGCTGCAAGCGGTCTTCGACGAACTCGAACTTCCGGTGGCACTCGACACCAGCAACCCGCGGCTGCTCGTCAACCCGACCGGTAGCTTCGTCCTCGGTGGACCGATGGGCGACGCAGGTCTGACCGGCCGCAAGATCATCGTCGACACCTACGGCGGCATGGCCCGTCACGGCGGCGGTGCGTTCTCCGGCAAAGACCCGTCGAAGGTCGACCGCAGCGCCGCATACGCGATGCGGTGGGTGGCCAAGAACGCCATTGCGGCCGGACTCGCCACACGCATCGAGGTCCAGGTCGCGTACGCGATCGGTAAAGCGGCTCCGGTCGGCCTGTTCGTCGAGACGTTCGGTACCGAGAGCGTCGACCCCGGCACCATTCAGAAGGCCATCTCGGAGGTCTTCGACCTTCGCCCCGGCGCCATCGTTCGAGACCTCGATCTGCTCCAGCCGATCTACGCGCCGACTGCGGCGTACGGCCACTTCGGTCGGACCGACATCGACCTGCCGTGGGAGCGGACCGACCATGTCGCCGAGCTGCGACAGGCTGCCGGGCTGTAGTCGGGGTCTGGACTCTGCTTGACTGGCGAAGAGGCTCGGCCGGCGTAAGGGCGGAGTCGAGATCGTTCGTGCCGACGACGAGGACCGCACCACCGTGAGCGACACCAGTGACCGCAACCGGCGCATGCCGGCGGCGGAGCGCCCCGTCGCGCGAGTGATCCCCATGCTGACCGTGGCGCATCTGGATCGACCGTTCGATTACCTCGTCGACGAGAAGACCGACGCGGACGCCCAACCGGGCGTCCGCGTCCGTGTTCGGTTCGCGGGACGATTGGTCGACGGTTACCTGCTCGAACGCCTCGAGGCCAGCGACCACGGGGGACGCCTATCGTGGCTCGATCGCGTCGTCTCACCCGAACGAGTGCTGACCGATGAACTTCTAGAAGCCTGTCGCGCTGTGGCGCAGCGATACGCGGGCACGCTGCCCGACGTGCTTCGACTCGCGATTCCGCCTCGGCACGCGCGAGTGGAGAAGGAAGTCGTCAGCGCCGGGCCGGCGGCGCCCCTCGATCCGCCGGAGGTGAGCGGCTGGTCCCGCTACACCGCCGGAGAGTCGTTCGTTCAGGCAGCCGTGGACGGTCGGCATCCTCGCGCGGTGTGGCAGGTCCTCCCCGGCGACGACTGGGCGCAGCGCATCGCCGAACTGGTGGCATCGGTGGCGGTCTCGGGTCGCGGTGCGATCGTCGTCGTCCCGAATCAACGCGACCTTGACCGGCTGGCCGCGGCGTGCGAGCCGATACTCGGCGAGCGGTGTGTGACGCTGGCCGCCGGCCTCGGTCCCGCCGCCCGTTACCGACGATGGTTGGCGGCCCTGCGGGGACGGGCCTCGGTGGTGATCGGCACCCGCAGTGCGGTGTTCGCGCCGGTGGCCGACTTGGCACTGACGGTGGTCTTCGACGACGGGGACTCGAGTCTGCACGAGCCGAGATCGCCCTATCCGCATCCGCGTGAAGTGGCTGTGCTGCGTACGCACGCGGCGGGTGCGGCGATGCTGATCGGCGGGTACGCGCGTACCGCGGAGGCGCAGGCTCTCGTCGAGTCCGGGTGGGCGCACGATTTGGTTGCTCCTCGCGAGGTGGTCCGTGCCGCGGCCCCGCGAATCGAGGGCATCGCAGAGGACGACCGCCGTCTCGGCGGTGATCCGCTCGCCAGGACCGCGCGGATTCCGACGACGGCGTTCGACGCCGCGCGCTCGGCGCTCGCCGCGGAGAGCGCGGTGCTGTTCAGCGTGCCGAGACGCGGCTACCTGCTGTCCGTCGCGTGCGCGCGTTGTCGAACGCACGCCCGCTGTCGGCAGTGTCGGGGGCCGTTGTCGATGAACGACCGCGGCGATCTGTCGTGCCGATGGTGCGGTCGCCCGGAGCTCCGCTTCGTGTGCCCCGCGTGTGGAGCTCGAACGGTGCGCGCATTGATGGTCGGCGACAAACGCACGGCGGAGGAGCTCGGTCGGGCGTTCCCCGGCGTCCCGATCGTGACCTCGGGCGGCGCGAAGATCGTCGACGACATCCCGGAGGGGGCGCGCGTCGTCGTCGCGACCCCGGGCGCCGCGCCTCGCGCGCCCGGCGGATACGGCGCCGCTATCCTGCTGGACACCTGGGCACAGCTCGACCGCGAAGACCTTCGCGCAGGCGAGGACGCGATGCGGATGTGGATGGATGTCGCATCGCTGGTCCGCTGCAAGGCGGGCGGCGGCCGCGTCGTGGTCGTCGCCGATGCGGCGGGCCCGACGGTGCAGTCGTTGATCTCGTGGAACCCGATCGGTTTCGCAGCCGCAGACCTCGCCCAACGCCACGAGCTCGGCTTCCCGCCTGCCGTGACGATGGCCTCGATCGACGGACCGGGGCCGGCGATCATCTCCTTCGTCGAGATGCTCGACCTGTCGCCGGACGTCGAGAGGCTCGGTCCGGTTCCGCTGCCCGGTGGAGTGCGCAGACCGGCGGGTACGGAGGCCGACGGCGACGTCGAAAGGCTCCTGCTGAGAGCGCCGAGAAGCGGCGGGTGGCATCTGGCGGAGGCGCTGCGCGCGGGGCAGCGGGTCCGCCACGCCCGGCACGAGGACACCGCAGGCATCCGTGTTCAGGTCGATCCGCCTACGATTGGTTGATTATGAGACTCGTCTTCGCGGGCACGCCCGACGTCGCGGTACCGACGCTGAAAGAACTGATCGATACTCCCGATCACGACGTCGTCGGGGTCATCACCCGTCCCGACACGACGGCGGGCCGAGGTCGACGAGCCGTGCGCTCGGCAGTCGGCGCAGTCGCGGACGAAGCAGGCATCGAGGTCCTCACTCCGCGTCGCATGTCCGACCCCGACGTCGCGGAGGTCCTGGCCCGGTGGTCGCCGGACCTTGGCGTCGTCGTCGCCTACGGCGGGCTGATCGGGCAGGACGTGCTCGAACTGCCGGCACACGGTTGGGTCAACCTGCACTTCTCGATCCTGCCCGCGTGGCGTGGCGCGGCGCCGGTTCAGGCGTCGATCGCGGCCGGGGACGAGATCACCGGTGCGAGCGTCTTCGCACTCGAAGCAGGTCTGGACACCGGCCCCGTGTACGGCACGCTGACCGAACAGATCCGGCCGACCGATACGGCAGGCGATCTCCTGGCCCGACTCTCGGAGTCGGGTTCGGGCCTGATGAAAGCCGTCGTCGACGGTATCGCGGTCGGAGAGCTCGCGGCTGTGCCTCAAGACGCCGCAGGCGTCTCGCACGCCGCGAAGATCACCGTCGACGACGCACGTGTCCGGTGGGATCTGCCTTCGCACCTCGTCGAACGGGCGATTCGTGCGCACACTCCGGCGCCTGGCGCGTGGACGATGATCGGCGACGTCCGGCTCAAGCTCGGACCCGTCACCCCCGCCGACACCGACCCGGGACTTCCCGGCCCGCTCGATGTCGGACAGATCGGGGCGACGAAGAAGGCGGTGTTCGTCGGGACCGCGTCCGGCGCGGTACGTCTGGGCACAGTGCAGGCTCCGGGCAAGAAGGCGATGAACGCGCCCGACTGGGCCCGCGGCACACGACTCGACGAGAACGGACGGCTCGCATGACACAGGACGGACGCGGCCGGGGCCCGCAGCGCGGATCGCCGGGGCGAGGCGTTGCCGCTTCCAGCTCTCGAGATCTGAAGACTCGCGACAAGCCGACGGACCCGGCACGCACGGTCGCACTCGACGTCCTCCGCGCGGTGCGACGCGACGATGCGTACGCGAACCTGCTGCTACCGCGTCTGCTGCGCGAGCGGAGCCTGGATCGCCGCGACAAGGCCCGCGCCACGGAGTTGACGTACGGCACCGCCCGGACGACGGGCGTCCGCGACACGATCATCGCCTACGCCGCCGGGCGGTCGATCTCGGAGATCGACGGCGACCTGCTCGACGTATTGCGCCTCGGCTCGTACCAACTGCTCCGGACGCGGATCGGCTCGCATGCCGCCGTGTCGACGTCTGTCGACCTCGTCCGTGCCTCGCATGGGATGGGACAGGCCGGCTTCGTGAACGCGGTGCTGCGCAAAGTCTCCCAGCGCGACGAACAGTTGTGGATCGACACCGTCGCGCCATCGATGGCCGACGACATGGTCGGTCACCTCGCGTTCACGTATGCGCACCCGCGATGGATCGCAGAGGTCTTCGTGAAGTCTCTCGGCTCGATCGGCGAACTGCAGGCCGCCCTTGCCGCCGACGACGAGCGCCCGATCGTCCATCTGGTAGCGCGGCCCGGACAGATCACCGCCGAGGAGTTGGCTCTGGTCAGCGGCGGGGAGGAAGGGCGCCTGTCCCCGTACTGCGTGTACTTGCCCGAAGGTGACCCAGGATCGTTGGACGCCGTGCGCGATGGTTTCGCGGGCGTGCAGGACGAGGGTAGCCAACTCGTCGCGCTGGCACTCGTTCGATCCGATGTCGGCGAGGACGGCGGCCGGTGGCTCGACCTGTGTGCGGGGCCGGGCGGCAAGGCGGCGCTGCTCGGCTCGCTGGCCGATCTCGACGGCGCGCACCTGGACGCAGTGGAGGTGTCCGAACACCGCGCCCGCCTGATCGAGAACATCGTCGACGGGCTGCCGGTGACCGTGCGCGTCGCCGATGGCCGTGACAGCGGACTAGAGCCCGGATACGACCGGATCCTCGTCGACGCCCCGTGCTCCGGGCTCGGGTCGCTCCGGCGTCGACCGGAGGCGCGCTGGCGCAGGCAGCCCGAGGACGTCCCGCAACTCGTGGAATTGCAGACGCAACTGCTGACCGAGGCGCTGCGCCTCGTCCGGCCCGGTGGCGTCGTCCTCTATTCCACCTGTTCACCGCACCCGGCGGAGACGACCGGTGTCGTTGACGCGGTACTCGACACCCTCGACGGTGTGGAGCAGGTGGATGCGCGCCCGTTGGTCGCAGGCGACATGGCAGAGGCCGAGAGCCTCGGTGCGGGCCCGCACGTCCAGCTGTGGCCGCACCGACAGGACACGGACGCGATGTTCGTGGCCGCGTTACGCAAGGCATAGTGCTCGGCTTCGAGTCATGTCCTCCGCGTGCCGACGCGTAGTTCCCGCGTGCCGTCATCGTTCTCGTAGACTTCTCCGCATGTGCAACCCCGCCCGCCCGGCACCGATGATCGCCCCGTCCATCCTGTCCGCTGACTTCGCCAACCTCGCGTCTGAAGTCGCGGCGGTCGGCCCGTCCGACGTCGACCCCGGTGTCGACTGGGTGCACGTGGACGTGATGGACAATCACTTCGTCCCGAACCTGACGCTCGGAATGCCCGTCGTCGAGAGCCTCCTCAAAGCGACCGACATTCCGCTCGACTGCCATCTCATGATCGAGGACCCGGGCCGCTGGGCGCCGCCGTACGCAGAAGCAGGCGCCTACAACGTCACCTTCCACGCGGAGGCCACCGACGACCCGGTGAGTGTCGCCCGCGACATCCGAGCTGCAGGCGGAAAGGCGGGTCTCGCGATCAAGCCGGGGACGGCGCTGGAACCCTACCTCGAGATCCTCGGCGACTTCGACACGTTTCTGGTGATGAGCGTGGAGCCGGGATTCGGCGGACAGAAGTTCATGCCCGAGGTGCTCGACAAGGTCCGCACCATCCGCTCGGTGATCGACCGAGACGGCCTTCGGCTGCTCGTCG
>NZ_JBQEDL010000018.1:0-36582 GCF_052106715.1 Gordonia sp. (in: high G+C Gram-positive bacteria) | reverse complement strand
GGCATCGCTGACTCGACGATCGAGCAGGCCGCTGAAGCGGGCGTGGACTGTTTCGTCGCCGGATCGGCGGTGTACGGCGGCGCCGACCCGGCGGCGCGGGTGGCCGAACTCCGACGCAAGGCGACGTCTGCACGGCAGGCCTGACCGTCATGATCGAGACCGCGATGCGCCGGGCCATCGCAGCGTCGGCCGCGGCCCGCGGTACGAGTTCACCGAACCCGCCGGTCGGAGCCGTGATCCTCGATTCGGACGGTCTGGTCGTCGGAGTGGGGCACACGCAGCCGCCCGGCGGACCGCACGCCGAAGTGACGGCACTACGCGCCGCCGGGGCGAAGGCCTTGGGCGGTACAGCGGTCGTCACTCTGGAGCCGTGCAATCACACCGGTCGGACCGGGCCGTGCGCGCAGGCACTGATCGACGCAGGCGTCGCGGCCGTCCACTACGGCGTGGACGATCCCGGACCGACGGCAGGCGGCGGAGCGGCGACGCTCCGGGCGGCGGGCGTCGACGTCACGAGTGGTGTACTCGAGGCGGAAGTCCGCCGCGGTCCGCTGCGCGCATGGCTGTGCAGGCACGAGTACCGGCGGCCGTTCGTGACTGCCAAGATGGCTGCGACCCTAGACGGGCGGATCGCAGCGCCCGACGGGACCAGCCAGTGGATCACCGGCCCGCGCTCGCGTGAACACGCGCATCGCGAGCGCGCCGCGGTCGATGCGATCGTCGTCGGGACGGGCACCGCGTTATCTGACGATCCGTCCCTGACCGCCCGGCGACCGGATGGATCGCTGTACGTGCACCTGCCGACCCGAGTGGTGCTCGGGCACCGAGAGGTGCCCGCGAGGGCCCGACTGCGTGACGGTACTTCGCAGTTCGTCCAGGTCGACAGCCACGATCCGCGGGCCGTGTTCGACGCCCTTCCCGATGCGCTGCACGTTCTCGTCGAAGGCGGCCCGTCGATCATCGGAGCCTTCCTCGCCGCCGATCTCGTCGACGAGCTACATGTCTATCTCGCGCCGATGATTCTCGGAGCAGGTGCCGCGGCCGTCGACGAGACGTCTGTGTCGACGTTGGCGCAGGCGCACCGCTTCGGACGTGAATCGGTGACCGAACTCGGTGACGACGTGTTCGTGCGATTGGTGCGCGCCCTCGACTGACGGAGTCATTCGCTCTGGCGGCGCCCGACGAACCACCCGACCACGAAGCCCACGAGGACGGTGACCGTCAGGGTGAGCCACAACGGCGAACTGATCGTCGCCCAACCGATTGTCAGGTCGGCCTTGTTGGTGTTCGTCACGATGAACACGACCGCGACGATCACCAGGACGATCGCGAGCCAATAGCGTTTGAGGAAGGCGACGACGTCGCGGCCCGCGTTCGGCTTGGTGGAAGCCGACCGGGATCGGGCCGAGCTGGGTGGGGTGGGAGTGGAACCGGTTGGGGACATCGTCTGACTCGCTGTCTGTCAGGTGGGCGCAGGATTCGGCCCGGCGTGAGTCCATCTAACACCGCAGGCAGGGGCTGGTGCCGGTGACACGGCGCACTCGAGTCGTGCTACCTTCGGAAGGTAGTTCTCGGGGCGGGGTGAAAGTCCCCACCGGCGGTGATGCCCGGCAACGGGTCGAGCCCGCGAGCGCCCGCACCAGGTGTGCGGGGACAGCAGATTCCGGTGTGAATCCGGAGCCGACGGTCATAGTCCGGATACGAGAGAACGACAGCGCGGTACGGTGCCGCGACCTGTCTGTCCCGAGCGCTCACGTGCAAAGGAGAGACGGTGTTCACCGGAATCGTTGAGGAACGCGGCGAGATCGTCGGCCGCGAGGACCTTGAAGAAGCCGCACGTTTTCGCATTCGCGGACCCCTCGTCACCAGTGACGCGTCATTCGGCGACTCGATCGCCGTCAACGGCGTGTGCGTGACCGTCGTCGAACTCGGCGGCACCGACTTCACTGTCGACGTGATGGCCGAGACGTTGACGCGTAGCTCACTGGATTCACTCGCCGTCGGTGCGCCAGTCAATCTCGAGCGCGCGATGGCCGCGGACGGTCGATTCGGCGGCCACATCGTGCAAGGACACGTCGACGGCGTCGGTTCAGTCGTATCGGTGTCGCCGAGTGAGGACTGGACCGTCGTACGCGTGGCGGTGCCGCGGGGCCAGGCCAAGTACGTCGTCGAGAAGGGGTCGATCACCATCGACGGGATCTCATTGACCGTCTCACGCGTCGGAAGCGACGGGGAATACGGGGACTGGCTCGAGGTGTCGTTGATACCGACGACGCTCGCCGAGACCACGCTCGGCGGGATCTCGGTCGGTGCACGGGTCAACCTGGAAGTCGATGTGATCGCGAAGTATGTCGAGCGCCTGCAGGGCGCAGGCACGGATGGAGGACAGCGCTGATGAGCGAAGACAACGAGAGCCACGTCGAGTTGGACTCGGTCGAGCGTGCGGTTGCCGACATCGCGGCGGGTAAGGCGGTCGTGGTGGTCGACGACGAGGATCGCGAGAACGAAGGCGACCTGATTTTCGCCGCTGAGATGGCGACCCCCGAGCTCGTCGCGTTCATGGTCCGCTATACGTCAGGATACCTGTGTGTCCCGTTGGAGGGCTCGGACTGCGACCGGCTCGGACTGCCACCGATGTTCGCTCAGAACCAAGACAAGCACGGAACCGCGTACACGGTGACGGTCGATGCCCGCGAAGGCGTCAGCACGGGTATCAGCGCCGCTGACCGCGCGACGACAATGCGTCTTCTGGCCGACCCGGAGGCGATCGCACACGACCTGACCCGCCCCGGGCACGTGGTGCCGTTGCGCGCTAAAGAGGGCGGCGTATTGCGTCGCCCCGGACACACCGAGGCCGCCGTCGATCTCGCAAAGCTCGCCGGACTCCGGCCCGCGGGCGCCATCTGCGAGATCGTCTCGCAGAAAGAGGACGGGTCGATGGCGCGCACCGACGAGCTGCGCGTCTTCGCCGACGAGCACGGTCTGTCCATGATCTCGATCGCCGACCTGATCTCCTGGCGACGCAGGCACGAGAAGCACGTCGATCGTATTGCCGAGGCCCGCATCCCGACCACCCACGGCACCTTTCGTGCCGTCGGGTACTCCAGTCCGTACGACGAGGCCGAGCACGTCGCGCTCGTCATGGGCGACATCTCGGGCGAAGACGACGAGGGCGAGGGCGTCCTGGTCCGCGTCCATTCGGAATGCTTGACCGGTGACGTCTTCGGTTCGCTGCGGTGCGACTGCGGCCCACAACTCGATGCGGCCCTCGAGATGGTCGCCGCCGAAGGCCGCGGCGTCGTCCTCTACATGCGTGGACACGAGGGTCGCGGCATCGGTCTCATGCACAAACTGCAGGCCTACCAGTTGCAGGACGCGGGGTCGGACACGGTCGACGCCAACCTCGAACTCGGTCTGCCCGCCGATGCCCGCGACTACGGGCTCGGCGCCCAGATCCTCGTCGACCTCGGCGTCCGGTCGATGCGGCTGCTCACCAACAATCCGGCCAAGCGCGTGGGACTCGACGGATACGGACTGCAGATCGTCGACCGTGTTCCGATGCCGTTGCGCGCCAACGCAGAGAACCTGCGGTACCTGAAGACCAAACGTGATCGGATGGGCCATCTGCTCGACGGTCTCGACGACTTCGAGGATCCGGCGGCGCTCGACTCATCGCTGATTGCGGAGTCCGGAATCCAGAAGAAGGGCGAAGGCGCATGAGCGGTCACGGCGAACCCACACTCGATCTCGACGACGCGGGCGGTCTGAAGGTCGCGATCGCGGCGTCGCAGTGGCACGAGAAGATCTGCACGGCGCTGCTCGACGGCGCAGTGCGGGCCGCGGGCCGTGCGGGCGCGACCGATCCGACGGTGGTCCGGGTAGCCGGAGCCATCGAACTGCCGGTGATCGTCCAGGCCCTCGCACGCACGCACGATGTTGTCGTGGCACTGGGCGTGGTGATCAAGGGCGGCACCCCGCACTTCGAGTACGTGTGCGACGCGGTGACCGCCGGACTGACGCGCGTATCGCTGGATGAGTCCACCCCGGTCGGCAACGGTGTCCTGACCACACTCACCGAGGAGCAGGCGCTCGACCGCGCCGGACTGCCCGGCTCGGCCGAGGACAAGGGCGCACAGGCGATGACCGCGGCCATCGCGTCCGCGCTGACCCTCCGGAAGTTGGCGTGAGCGCCGCAGATCGCGAGGCGACCGCCGACGGATGGGTGCTGGTGTACACGCCCCGCTGGATTCGGCGCGTCGCCTACTGGGTGGCGGGGGTCGTCATCGCGATCCACCTGACCTTCGGCCTGCTCCTGGATATCTCGTACACGGGTGTCGGAGTCGGCTGGTCCGACAAGATCGGTCTCATCGCCGTCGGATTCATCATCGCCGGCGCGGTTCTGATGCTGACCAGGTCGCGACTGCGTGTCGGCCCGGACGGCGTCGGGGTCCGCAATCTCGTCGGAGAACGCGTGTGGGGTTGGGACGAGGTCCAGGGCCTCGAGTACCCCGAGAAGGGCTGGTCGGCGCATCTGCTGCTGCCCTACGACGAGCACATCCCGGTGATGGCGGTTCAGGCGCGTGACGGCGAGCGCGCCGTCGAGGCGATGACGCGGTTCCGTGAACTGCAAGGTGAATACGCCCGAACGCACTGAACTGATCCTCGCGGACGCAGCCACGCGCGTCGCGGCCGACTGAGACGTGTCGGAGCATCCGACTACCCTGGACCTCGTGCCAGACCCGTCAACCTACCGCCCGGCTCCGGGAGCGATCCCGACCGATCCGGGCGTGTACAAGTTCCGCGACGCGCACCGACGCGTGATCTACGTCGGCAAGGCCAAGAATCTGCGATCTCGCCTGACCTCGTACTTCGCCGACATCACCGGACTGCATCCGCGTACCCGCCAGATGGTGACGACGGCCGCCTCCGTCGAGTGGACCGTCGTAGGCACCGAAGTCGAAGCGCTGCAACTGGAGTACAACTGGATCAAAGAGTTCGATCCGCGGTTCAACGTCCGGTACCGGGACGACAAGACGTATCCGATGCTTGCGGTGACGCTCAACGAGACGTACCCGCGTGTATTCGTCTACCGCGGCGCTCGCAGACCCGGCGTCCGCTACTTCGGCCCGTACTCGCACGCGTGGGCGATCCGCGAGACCGTCGACCTGCTGACGCGCGTGTTCCCGGTCCGGACGTGCTCGAACGGCGTCTTTCGTCGAAGCGAGCAGATGGGCAGACCGTGTCTGCTCGGCTACATCGACAAGTGCGCAGCGCCGTGTGTCGGGCGGGTCGACGCCGACGAACACCGGCAGATCGCGAACGACTTCTGCGAGTTCCTCGCCGGACGGACCGACGGCCTCATCCGCCGAATGGAACGCGAGATGGCCGGTGCCGCTGAGGAACTCGATTTCGAGCGGGCCGCACGGCTCCGCGACGACGTGTCGGCGCTCAAACGCGCCATGGAGAAGCAGGCCGTGGTCCTCGGCAGCGGGACAGACGCAGACGTGATCGCCATGGTCGGCGACGAGCTCGAGTCGTCGGTCCAGATCTTTCACGTCCGCGACGGCCGGGTCCGCGGCGAACGGGGTTGGGTCGTCGAGGTCCAGGAGAACGCGACCTCCGCCGAACAGATCGAGATGTTCCTCACCCAGTTCTACGGAGCGGAGTCGGAGATGAGCTCCGGCATCCCGCGAGAGGTCCTCGTCCCATTCCTGCCGGACGATCCGGCCCGCATGCAGGACTGGCTGTCCGAGCGTCGCGGTGCACGCGTCGAGGTCCGCGTCCCGCAACGGGGAGACAAGCGGAATCTGATGACCACGGTCGAACGCAATGCGTCCGACGCCCTCGCTCGGCACAAGCTGCAACGTGCGGGCGACCTGACGACGCGGTCTGCGGCGCTCACTGAATTGCAGGAGTACCTCGGGCTCGACGTCGCGCCGCTGCGCATAGAGTGCATCGACATCTCGCACGTGCAGGGTACCGATGTCGTCGCATCACTGGTGGTGTTCGAGGACGGACTGTCCCGCAAATCGGACTACCGGCATTACGGCATTAAGGAGGCTGCGGGCGACGGGCACTCCGACGACGTCGCATCGATCGCCGAAGTGACTCGCCGACGATTCCTGCGTCACCGGGGCGGCGATGCGGCTCCGCCGCCCGTCGACGGAGCCGAACCCGAGGCGGACACGGGGAAGAAGGCTCGCAAGTTCGCGTACCCGCCCAATCTGTTCGTCGTCGACGGCGGAGCCCCTCAGGTACACGCTGCAGCAACGGTTCTGGAGGAGCTCGGCGTGACCGATGTCGCGATCATCGGCCTCGCGAAACGGCTCGAGGAAGTGTGGGTGCCGGGAGATGATGAACCGGTGATCCTGCCACGCAACAGCGAAGCGCTGTTTCTGCTCCAGCGTGTGCGCGACGAAGCGCACCGGTTCGCGATCACCTTTCACCGCAGTAAGCGCAGCAAGCGGATGACGGCGTCGGCGCTCGACGGAATCCCGGGGCTCGGAGCGACGCGTCGGACCGCGCTGGTGACGCACTTCGGATCGGTGGCGAACTTGACGAAGGCGACTGTCGACGAGATCACGCAGGTGCCCGGTATCGGTGCGGCGACCGCACAATCGGTGCACGATGCATTGAGGGACGAAGCGAACGAAGGGAAGGCAAGCGTGGGGGACGCCGCGAGAACGGCAGGCACGTCGACACAGGAGGAACCGGTCCATGGCTGACAACGACGGACTGACCACGGTCCTGTTCGTGACCGGTATGTCGGGTGCGGGGCGGACGTCGGTGGCGAACGTTCTCGAGGACGACGGGTGGTACGTCACCGACAACGTGCCGGTCTCCGTGATCGCGCAGGTCATCGCCCAGGTCCGCGCCGAAGGCGTTCAGAATCAGAAGATCGCGATGGTGGTGCGTGCCGGCCACTCGTCGTTCGGTGAGTCGATCGCCGCCCTGCGCGACGATCTTGAGGCCGCGGGGACCCGGACGGGCATCATCTTCGTCGACGCGTCCGATGAGACCCTCGTCCGTCGGTTCGAACAGGTCCGCAGAAGACATCCGTTGCAGGGCAACGGGACTCTCGGCGAGGGGATCACCGCGGAACGCAGACTCCTCGCCGACGTCCAGTCAGCCGCCGGAACCGTCATCGACACCTCGAACCTCAGCTCGACCCGGTTGCGCGCAATCGTCGAGAGCTCGTTTCCGAACGTGGGCGGTAGCGCATTGACGGTCGCGGTCCAGTCGTTCGGATTCAAGTACGGACTGCCGATCGACTGCGACCTCGTCATCGATGTGCGGTTCCTGCCCAACCCGTACTGGATCCCGGAACTGCGCGACCACAACGGACAGGAGGCGCCCGTCCGCGACTACGTGCTGGGCCAGGAGGACGCCGTCGACTTCCTGGAACGGTACGTCGATCTCGTCGACATCGTGGCCCGTGGCTATCGGCGAGAAGGAAAGGGGTACATGACGATCGGTGTCGGATGCACAGGCGGGAAGCACCGTAGCGTCGCGATGTCCGTCGAACTCGCCCGTCGGCTTGCGGAAGCGACCGGCGACGACGGCGAGCCCGCGTACAAGGTGCAGGTGACGCACCGGGATCTGGGGCGCGAATGACGGGTGCGCACGCCGGGCGCGTCCCGCTGAAGGCCGTTGCCCTCGGCGGCGGGCACGGACTGTTCAACACGCTCACCGCCGTGCGGTACCTGACTCCCGACGTCACGGCCGTCGTCACCGTCGGCGACGACGGAGGGTCGTCCGGGCGGCTGCGCAACGAGCTCGGCGGCGTTCCGCCCGGCGACCTGCGGATGGCACTCGCGGCACTGATGGGTGCACCGGCAGCGATAGACGATCAGCTCGCTCGTGACCCCTCCAGGGCCGCCCGACACAAGCGGTGGTCCCGGATCCTGCAGCACCGGCTGGGCGGGTACGGCGCCCTGGCAGGCCACCCCGTCGGCAACCTGATGCTCGCGGGGGTCGAGGAACTCACCGGGGACATCGTCGAGGCTCTCGACACGATGGTCGACCTGTTCGCCGTCGACGGCCGCGTCCTGCCGATGGCGACGGTTCCGCTGGTCATCGAAGCCGACGTGTCCGGCCTCGAATCGGACCCGCGGATGAGCCGAGTGATCCGCGGTCAGGTGGCCGTCGCCACCACGCCTGGCAAGGTACGCCGGGTCCGGGTGATCCCGAACGAGCCCGAACCGTGTCCGGCCGCGATCGAGGCGATCATGGCGGCGGATGTGGTGACGCTTGGACCGGGATCATGGTTCTCCAGCGTCATCCCGCACGTTCTCGTGCCGGGACAAGTGGAGGCGCTCCGCGCGACGACCGCACGCAAGGTGCTGTTCGTCAACCTTGCGAACGAGCCGGGGGAGACCACCGGGTTCTCCGTCGAACGACATCTGCACGTCCTGCACGCACACGCTGACTCGATGCGGGTGGACGACGTCGTCGTCGACGCGGCTTCTGTCCCCGCCGGATCTGAGCGGGACCACCTCGAACGTGCGGCCGGATCGTTCGGAGCGCGTCTGGTCGTCGCCGATCTCGCGGTGCCGGATACACACGAGCACGATCCTCGCAAGTCGGCTCAGACCCTGGCTCGGCTGTTGGGCGCAGATCGTGACCGGTAATGTGGCCCCCATTGCACTGTCTGCCGTCCGCTCTCGTGATCGAGCACTGCAGTGCGCGCGTCGGGGGAGGATCATGTTGATTACAGGAGGGTACGACCAGTGGCGATGACCGGTGCCGTCAAAGACGAGCTGAGCCGTCTCGCGGTGACCCAGATCAGTTGCCGGAAGGCCGAGGTGTCGGCCCTGCTGCGCTTCGCGGGGGATCTGCACATCCAGAACGGCCGGGTGATCGTGGAGGCCGAAGTCGACCTCGGGAACGTCGCGCGCCGACTCAGATACGAGATCCACGAACTGTTCGGCTACGCGGCCGATGTTCACGTGCTTCGCTCCGGTGGCGCCCGCAAGAGTGCGCGGTACATCCTGCGCGTCACAAAAGACGGCGAAGGCCTTGCCCGGCAGACCGGTCTGCTGGACATGCGCGGACGTCCGGTGCGGGGGCTGCCCGCACAGGTCGTCGGCGGCACTGTCGGCGACGCCGAGGCTGCGTGGCGCGGTGCATTCCTGGCGCACGGCTCGCTTACCGAACCCGGTCGGTCGTCCGCTCTCGAGGTCAGTTGCCCCGGGCCCGAGTCGGCACTGGCCCTGGTCGGCGCCGCCCGCAGGCTCGGCGTCACGGCGAAGGCCCGAGACGTCCGCGGTGCGGACCGCGTAGTGATCCGCGACGGCGAGGCGATCGGTGCGCTCCTCACCCGGATGGGCGCGCACGACACGCGTCTGGTGTGGGAGGAGCGCCGCATGCGGCGCGAGGTCCGGGCCACCGCGAACCGGCTGGCGAATTTCGACGACGCGAACCTGCGTCGGTCGGCCCGCGCCGCCGTTGCCGCCGCGGCCCGAGTCGAACGAGCGCTGGAGATACTGGGCGACGAGGTGCCCGACCACCTGGTCGCCGCGGGGAGCCTGCGCGTCCAACACCGTCAGGCCTCGCTGGAGGAACTCGGTCAGTTGGCCGATCCGCCGATGACCAAGGACGCCGTCGCCGGACGGATTCGCCGTCTGCTGTCGATGGCCGACAAGAAAGCGCGCTCGGAGGGGCTGCCCGACACAGAGTCGGCCGTGACCGCAGATCTGATGGACGACGCGTAAGCGTCACCGTGTTCGCCCCGTGGGAGTCGTCACACCCGAGACCACCTGGTGACCTCGGGTGCGGCGCACACTACGCTGGGAGCCAACGAGTCGTGCGACAACCGCGGCTCTTCACACACCGCTAAGGAGCTCAACAGTGACTGTTCGCGTAGGCGTCAACGGCTTCGGCCGTATCGGCCGTAACTTCTTCCGCGCCGTCGAGGCGCAGAAGGCGCTGGGAACCACCGACATCGAGATCGTCGCGGTCAACGACCTGACCGACAACGCCTCGCTCGCACACCTGCTGAAGTTCGACTCCATCCTCGGCCGCCTGCCCCAGGACGTGAGCCTGGAAGGCGACGACACCATCGTCGTTGGCGACATGAAGATCAAGGCCCTCGAGGTCAAGGAGGGGCCCGCTTCGATTCCGTGGGGCGACCTGGGCGTCGACGTCGTCGTCGAATCGACCGGCATCTTCACAGCGCGGGCCAAGGCTCAGGGCCACCTGGACGCAGGCGCCAAGAAGGTCATCATCTCCGCTCCCGCGTCCGACGAGGACATCACCATCGTGATGGGTGTGAACGACGACAAGTACGACGGCAGCCAGAACATCATCTCGAACGCGTCGTGCACCACGAACTGCCTCGGCCCGTTGGCCAAGGTCCTCAACGACGAGTTCGGCATCGTCAAGGGCCTCATGACCACGATCCACGCCTACACGCAGGACCAGAACCTGCAGGACGGCCCGCACAAGGATCTGCGTCGCGCCCGCGCAGCCGCCATCAACATCGTGCCGACCGGCACCGGTGCGGCCAAGGCCATCGGCCTGGTCCTGCCCGAACTCAAGGGCAAGCTCGACGGGTACGCGCTGCGCGTGCCGATCCCCACCGGCTCGGTCACCGACCTCACCGCGAACCTCGCGAAGAAGGCGACCGCCGACGAGGTCAACGCCGCGATGAAGGCTGCCGCCGAGGGCCCGCTGAAGGGCATCCTCAAGTACTACGATGCACCGATCGTCTCGAGCGACATCGTCACCGACCCGCACAGCTCGCTGTTCGACTCGGGTCTGACCAAGGTCATCGACGACCAGGTCAAGGCCGTCTCCTGGTACGACAACGAGTGGGGCTACTCGAACCGCCTCGTCGACCTCATCGGTCTCGTCGGGAAGTCGCTGTAAACATGGCGGTACGTACACTCACCGACCTCCTCGCCGAAGGCGTCGAAGGTCGCGGCGTCCTGGTGCGCTCGGACCTGAACGTTCCGCTCGACGGCTCGACGATCACCGATGCCGGCCGCATCGTCGCGTCGGCTCCGACGATCACCAAGCTCGTTGAGGCCGGGGCGAAGGTCATCGTGACCGCACATCTCGGTCGGCCGAAGGGCGAGCCGGATCCGGCGCTGTCCCTCGCTCCCGTCGCCGCACGCCTGTCACAGGAGTTGGGCCGCAACGTTCAGCTCGCGGGCGACGTCGTCGGCAGCGATGCGCTGGCTCGCGCAGAAGGACTCACCGACGGTGACGTGCTGCTGCTGGAGAACATCCGCTTCGATCCGCGCGAGACCAGCAAGGACGACGCCGAGCGGGCCCAGCTCGCCGCGGCGTTGGTCGAACTGGTCGGCGACGACGGCGCGTTCGTCTCCGACGGCTTCGGCGTCGTGCACCGCAAGCAGGCGTCGGTCTACGACGTCGCGAAGGCCTTGCCCGCATATGCGGGCGACCTGGTCGCCACCGAGGTCGACGTGCTGGCGAAGATCGCAGGCGATGACACCGAGCACCCGTACGCGGTGGTCCTCGGCGGATCGAAGGTCTCGGACAAGCTGGCTGTCATCGAGGCGTTGGCGCCGAAGGTCGACACCTTGGTGATCGGTGGCGGAATGGCGTTCACGTTCATCAAGGCACAGGGCAGCGCGGTCGGCGACTCGCTGCTGCAGGAGGACATGATCGACACGTGCAGGGATCTGCTCGACAGGTTCGGCGACGTCATCCATCTCCCGCACGATGTGGTCGTGGCCGACAAGTTCGCGGCGGACGCGTCGACGACGATCGTGAAGACGGCCGACGGCTTCGACAACGGAATGGGCCTGGACATCGGTCCGGGCACCATCGAGCGTTTCGCCGCCGTACTGACCGGTGCGAAGACGGTGTTCTGGAACGGACCGTCCGGTGTGTTCGAGTTCGAGAAGTTCGCGGCAGGTACCCGTGGCGTGGCCGAGGCGATCGCCCAGGCGACCGCCACCGGAGCTTTCTCGGTGGTCGGCGGCGGTGACTCGGCAGCAGCTGTGCGCGCCCTCGGGCTCGCCGACGAGGCGTTCTCGCACATCTCGACCGGTGGCGGAGCGTCGTTGGAGTACTTGGAGGGCAAGGAACTCCCGGGCCTGTCCGTTCTGGGGGTGAACTCCTGATGGCGGCCACGAGCGCACAGGGCGGCCGCAAGCCGCTCATCGCGGGTAACTGGAAGTGCAATCTGAACCATCTCGAGGCGATCGCCCTGGTGCAGAAGATCTCGTTCGCGCTTCCCGAGAAGTACTTCGAGAAGGTCGACGTGACGGTCATCCCGCCGTTCACCGACATCCGCAGCGTCCAGACCATCGTCGACGGCGACAAACTGCTGCTTACCTATGGTGCGCAGGACGTCTCCGAGCACGATTCGGGCGCCTACACCGGTGAGATCAGTGGTGCGTTTCTCGCCAAACTCGGCTGCACGTTCGCCGTTGTCGGGCACTCGGAGCGGCGCACGCTGCACGGGGAGTCCAACGAGACCGTCCTGGCGAAGACCACGGCGGCGCTCAAGCACGGTCTCACCCCGATCGTTTGTATCGGCGAGGGCCTGGATGTCCGCGAGTCCGGCGAGCACGTCGCGTACAACGTGGAGCAACTCAAGGCATCGCTGGAAGGCCTGACCGCGGCCCAGATCGCCGAGGTCGTCGTCGCATACGAACCGGTGTGGGCCATCGGCACCGGACGGGTGGCGAGCGCTGACGACGCACAAGAGGTGTGTTCGGCCGTGCGCACGGCCCTGACCGACCTGGCAGACAAGGCGACAGCCGACTCGGTACGCATCCTCTACGGCGGCAGCGTCAACGCGAAGAACGTCGGCGAGATCGTCGGCAAGGCCGACGTCGACGGTGCACTCGTCGGAGGCGCATCGCTCAAGTCGGACGAGTTCGCTGCGCTCTCGGCCGTCGCGGCCGGCGGGCCGTTGCTCTGATCGGCAATCACATCGCGTAGACTGTGGCGGGTTGCTTCCATGCGGAGCGACCCGCCACAGTGCTTTTCCGGCGGCCACCAGGCCGCAACCCACAGACTGACAGGACCATCGACTCGTGACTCTCGCGCTCGACATCGGCTTGATCATCACCAGCCTCCTGCTGATCGTGCTGGTTCTGCTTCACCGGGCCAAGGGCGGCGGCCTCTCGTCGCTGTTCGGCGGTGGCGTCCAGTCGAGCCTCTCGGGCTCGTCTGTCGTCGAGAAGAACCTCGACCGGCTCACGATCTTCGTCGGGCTGCTCTGGGTGATCCTGATCATCGGCATCGGTCTCGACATCAAGTTCGGCGCCTGACTCGACTCATCTCACCGCGCGTGATGCGCTGCTGAGACCTGCGGCTCCGAGTACGTTGGGTGCCATGGCATCCGGTGCGAACTCTGACCCCATCCGTCGCGCGATCTGGACTCCGATGGTTGACCGCATCGTCGTCGAGGACTCTGGTCGTGCCGCGACCGAACCGTTGCGCGACGACATCCGATACCTCGGTGGTCTACTCGGCGACGTCATCCGAAGCCAGGCGGGGGACGAGGTTTTCGACCTCGTCGAGAACTCCCGGGTGGACGCCTTCGGCATCAGGTACGCCGACGTCACCCGCGACGACCTCGCCGGGCGCTACGACGGGCGGCGGGTCGAGGACCTGATGCCCGTCATCCGGGCGTTCACCAGCTTCGCCCTCCTGGCCAATCTCGCCGAGGACCTCCATCGCGAGCGACGGCGCCGGATTCACGTGCTGGCGGGGGACCAGCCGCAGGCCTCGTCGCTGGGAGCGACGTTCGCCCGACTGGCCGCCGCCGGTCTGTCCGACGATCGGGTCGGCGAAGTACTCCGGGATGCCCACGTCGTGCCCGTGATCACCGCCCATCCCACCGAGACCAGACGGCGCAGCATCTCGGACGCGCAGAACCGCATCACCGACCTCATGCGCCGGCGCGGACGTCGCGAACTGACGGCCGACGAGGACGCGGCGATCACCCGAGACATCTCCCGCCAGATCCTGATGTTGTGGCAGACGGCTCTGATCCGCATGCGTCGGCTCACGATCAGCGATGAGATCACCACCGGGCTGCGCTATTACGACGCCTCGTTCTTCGAGGTGGTTCCGGCCCTGAACAACGATGTGCGGGCGGCGCTCCAAGACGTGTTCCCGTCCGCGGGGATCGAGTCGATGTCGATCGTCGCCATGGGGTCGTGGATCGGCGGCGACCGCGACGGCAATCCGTTCGTGAATGCCGACATCGTCGCCGAGGCGACGACCTCCGCCGCCCGAACCGCCATGCGACATCATCTCGACGAGCTCGCGCGCCTGCACCAGGAGCTCGCGATGTCGGTGCGCCTGGTCCAAGGGGTGACCGACGACCTGACGGCGCTCGGCGCGGGATTCGCGCCCGAGTACCCCGACGGGATCGACGACGAACCGTTCCGGTCCGCGGTCACCGCGGTCCGCGCACGGCTCCTAGCACGCGCCGAACAGACTCTCGGAGCGGATTTCGTCGTGCCCTCTGAGCGCGAGCTGGCGTCGGCGTCGGCACCGTACGCGGACGCCGCCGAGTTCCTCGCCGACCTCGACGTCATCGATGCGGCCCTGCGCGCAGCCGTCGACGACGCCATCGCCGACGACCGGCTCGCGTCACTGCGGGAGGCCGTGCGCACCTTCGGCTTCCACCTTTCCGGACTGGACATGCGGCAGAACTCCGACACTCACGAGGATGTCGTCACCGAACTGCTCGCGTGGGCAGGCGTCTGCCCGGACTATGCAGCGCTCGACGAGTCGGAGCGGGTACGTGTACTGGTGGCCGAGCTGACCTCACGCCGTCCGCTGACCGGCCCCGACGCGCATTTGAGCGAGCTGGCGACCAAGGAGCTCGGTGTCGTCCGCGCCGCGGCCGCGGCCGTCGATCGGTTCGGGACCCGGGCCGTACCGGACTACATCATCAGCATGTGCCAGTCGGTGTCGGACATGCTCGAAGCGCTGATCCTCCTCAAGGAGGCCGGACTCTACGACGCCGGCGACGGGGCGCCGTCGTGCAGCGTGCGGGTGGTGCCGCTGTTCGAGACCATCGAGGATCTCCAGTCCGGTGCCCAGATCCTCACCGACACCCTCGCGCTGGACTTCTATCGCACCCTCGTCCGCAGCCAGGGAGACACCCACGAAGTGATGCTCGGGTACTCTGACTCCAACAAGGACGGCGGATACTTCGCCGCCAATTGGGCGCTCTACCGCGGTGAGCTCGACCTCGTGGAGGCCGCGCGATCCGCAGGCGTCCGACTACGACTGTTCCACGGTCGAGGCGGGACGGTCGGTCGAGGCGGCGGACCGAGCTACGACGCGATCCTCGCGCAACCGCCCGGTGCGGTCCAGGGCTCACTGCGCCTTACCGAGCAGGGCGAGATCATTGCAGCCAAGTACGCCGAACCAGTCGGGGCCCGCCGCAACCTCGACTCGTTGGTCGCGGCGACCATCGAGTCGTCCCTCCTGGACGTGGAAGGACTCGGCGACGACTCGGAGGAGGTGTATCAGGTCTTCGACGAGATCGCCACGGCAGCGCGAAGCGCATACTCCTCACTGGTCCACGAGACACCTGGCTTCGTCGAGTACTTCACATCGTCGACGCCGCTGTCTGAGATCGGTGCACTGAACATCGGGAGTAGGCCGACATCGCGCAAACAGACCACTGAGATCTCCGATCTTCGTGCCATCCCGTGGGTCCTGTCGTGGACGCAGTGCCGGGTGATGTTGCCCGGCTGGTACGGCACCGGCAGCGCGTTCTCGGCGTGGGCGGGCGACGACCCGGACCGGATCGCCACCCTGGCCGACTACTACCGGCGGTGGCCGTTCTTCCGGTCGGTCATGTCGAATATGGCGCAGGTGCTGGCGAAGAGCGATATGGGTCTGGCCTACCGGTACGCCCGACTCGTGCCAGACGAAGTATTGCGGGAGCGGGTGTTCTCGATGCTCGTCGATGAACACGAACGGACGATCGCCTGGTGCGCGAGGATCACAGGAAGCGAGGATCTGCTCGCCGACAACGATGCGCTCAAACGCTCGGTGTACAACCGGTTCCCGTACCTGGAGCCGCTCAATCTGCTCCAGGTGGAACTGCTGCGCCGTTTCCGAGAAGGCGAGGACACCCCGCGGATCCGGCGCGGGATCCAGCTGACGATGAACGGTCTGGCCACGGCGCTGCGCAATAGCGGGTAACCGTCATCGCCGGGCCCACTCGTCGGCGAGGAGCTGATATGACCGCAGCCGATCGCGGTGGTCATGGGTCATCGTGGTGACGATCAGCTCGTCGGCGGCGGTCGCGTCGCGCAGGCGCTCCAAGTGGTCAGCGACCTCGGGCGGCGTGCCCACGAACTGGGTCTCGACCCGGTCCGCGACCAGAGCGGTGTCGGCGTCGGTCCACGCGAAGGCATGCGCCTGCTCGGGAGTCGGGAACTCGATGGCGCCCTCGAGCGACCGGATGCTGCGCACCCAGGGAGCGTAGCCGCCGGCGAGTTCGACGGCGTCGGCGTGTGTCGGTGCGACGACGACGTCGGCAGAAACGCTGACGTAAGGATCTTCGAGCTCGTCGGATGCGATGAACGTCGATCGATACGCATCGACTGCTTCGAGGACGGTCGCCGGACTGACGTGGTAGTTCGCACCGAAGCGGAGCCCGTGCTCACCCGCGACGCGCGCACTCGAACCGGCACTCGAACCCAGGATCCACACCTGCAGATCCGCCCCCTCGCCCGGCACGGCGTGCGCCTGGAGGCCGTTCTCGTCAACGAACTCACCCGCCAGGAGCGCGAGCACGTCGCCGACCTGATCGGCGTAGTCCTGCGGTACGGCCCCGGGTAGTTGAAGAAGTCGCTGCGTGAGCGCGACGCGCGGGCTCTCGAGCAGCGCCGACCAGTCGAACGGCGCCGGAATCGGCAGCCCGTTGTCGGTGCGGCCGTTGATGATCGGTCGGGGCGCAGTCTGGACGAGGGCCCCAGGCGGTTTTCCTCCGGAGCGGCCGAGCCCGAGGTCGAAGCGCCCGGGGTGGACGGCGTCGAGGAGACCGAACTCCTCGACGGTCGACAACGCTGTGCGGTGACCCATCTGGACCGCGGCCGTGCCTAATCGGATCGTCGACGTCGCCGACGCGGTCAGGGCGAGGAGCACGGCGGGTGAGGTTCCGGCGATCCCGGGGTTGAGGTGGTGTTCGGCGTACCAATAGCGGGCATAGCCGGCTTCCTCGGCACGTCGAGTCATCTCGATGCTGTTCGCGATGGCGGTCGACGCCGTCGAACCACTCGCGATGGGGACGAGGTCGAGAACGGTGAGCGGGGTGTCGGTCACGGTGTCGCGGTCTCCTGTCGGGCTGTGGCAGCGGAACTGACTTGCGGCGGCGAACCCCAGCCCCACGGCGGGTCGGGCAGGTACCGCAGTGCGGGTACGACGTCGGACTGAAACAGGGCGAGTGATTCGCGGTGCGCCACCGGAGCGAGGCCGCCGGGCTCCGCCTGTACATGCACCACGCTGTGGCCGAACTGCTCGTGGTATCGGTGCACCTTGTCGATGACCTGCTGCGGACTGCCGATCAGTGCGGACGATTCCGTGACGAATTCGTCGAGTGTGGTGAAGGCGGGGACCGCACCGGACCGCCGGTGCGCAGACAGGTATTGCTCGAATGCTGGCCGATAGGCGGCGACGGCGTCTTGGGACCGGCGGTGCACGGATAGCCCGGCCGTTCCGGCGCCCACCGCGGCCTCGGAGTCGTGGCCGTGCATCGCCCACTGCTCCCGATAGCGGCGAAGGAGGGCGGCGTATGGACCGATCCGATTGGTCACGTTCGCCGAGAAGACGGGGTCTCCGTAGCGGGCTGCGAGATCGATCGACGCCGAGCTCGTCGCGCTGCCGTGCCAGATTCGGATCGGTCGCTGCAACGGCTCTGGCCAGACCTCGGCGTCGGCCAGGGGCGGACGGAACCGAGTGTCGTACGTGATCGTGTTGTCGGCCCACAGCCTGCGGAACACGTCGAGTGACTCGGCATTGCGGGCCCACTGATCGTCTTCTGTCACGGCGAACAGCTCGCGCTGCGCCGAGCCATTGCCCTTGCCCTTGCCGATGATCAGTTCCAGGCGGCCACCGGACAAGTGGTCGAGGGTCGCGTAGTCCTCGAAGGCGCGCACCGGATCGACGAGCGACAGTGTGGCCACCGTCGTGAAGAGTCGGATGTGCGAGGTCAGCGCTGCGAGATGACTGAGCCACACGGCGGGCGAGGACGATAGGAACGGTCGCTCGTGCCGCTCGCCGACACCGAAGCCGTCAAATCCGAGTTCCTCGGCGTACTGGGCGTAATCGAGGACCTGGCGGAAGCGTTCCGCAGTGGGCGTGAGCTCTCCGGTCTGCGGATCCGGGGAGCGGGTAATAAGTGTTATCGCGAGAAACCTCATGACGCGGCCGCATCTCGGTCTCGGGGCTCGGCGGGGTGCCGGAGTCCGAGGTGCTCGCGCAGCGTGGCCCCCTCGTACTCGCTTCGGAACACACCGCGCTCCTGAAGGATCGGGACCACTCGGTCGACGAACGGCGCGAGACCTCCCGGCGTGACATGGGGTACGAGAATGTATCCGTCGGCGGCATCGGCCTGGACCTCGTTGTCGATCTGGGTCGCGACGGACTCGGCGGTACCGACGAATGCGTGCCTGCCGAACGAGTTCGCGACGGCTTCGCGCGCGGACAGTCCGTCGGTGGCCGCGGCGGCGCGCCACTGAGCCGCAAGGTCGAGTGCGCTGCGCCCGAACATCCGAACGCTCGCTCGCCCTTTCGACACCGTCGACTCACCAGGGACCGGATCGAACGACGGGAACGCGCCGTCCGGGTCGAAGTCGGGGAGCGGCGTGTTCCAGAGCTGCTCGATGAACCGGACGGCGGTCGCCGGAGAGACCTGGGCGAGGCGGACTTCCCGGGACAGTTCGACGGCGTCCGCCTCTGTGTCGCCGATGACGAACGTCGCGGCAGGCAGGACCAAGAGCTCGTCCGGCCGTCGTCCGAAGCCACGGAGTCGGCCTTTGACGTCCCGATAGAACGCGCGCGCGTCCTCGCCGGTGGCGTGCCGGGAGAAGATCGCGTCGGCCTTCGCCGCGGCGAAGTCACGTCCCTGGTCGGAGTCGCCTGCCTGGAAGATGACCGGCCTGCCTTGGGGCGTCCGCGGTACCGTGAACCGGCCCTCGATGTCAAAGAACCGGTCGTGCACGGAGTAGGCCCCCGCGTCGGCGGACCCGAGGAACGTGCCAGACTCCTGATCGGCTACGAGATCGTCCGCGCTCCACGAGTCCCACAGTTCGGTGACCGCGGCGAGGAACGAGCGGGCGCGGTCGTACCGGTCCTCCTCGGCGAGGTATCCGCCGCGCCGGAAGTTCTCGCCGGTGAACGCATCCCAGCTCGTCACAACATTCCATGCGGCGCGTCCGGCGGACAGGTGGTCGAGTGACGCGAACTGGCGGGCAACGTCAAACGGCTCATTGAACGTCGAGTTGATGGTTCCGGTCAGACCGATCCGCTCGGTGACGGCCGCGAGTGCGGTCAGGATCGTGAAGGTGTCTGGGCGCCCCACGACATCGAGGTCGTAGATCTCGCCGTTCTGCTCGCGCAGACGCAGTCCCTCGGCGAGGAAGAGGAAGTCGAACTTGCCTCGTTCGGCGTCGCGCGCGAATCGGGTGAAGCTGTCGAACTCGATGTGGCTTCCCGACTCGGGGGCGCTCCACACCGTCGTGTTGTTGACACCAGGGAAATGGGCGGCGAGATGGAGCTGCTTGGTGGTCTCGGTCATGGTCGGGTACTCCTCATGCTGTGGCCGCATAACGGTTGGTGGGTCGAGACAGTCCGAGACGTTCCCGGAGCGTGTCCGCGCGGGGTGTCTCGGGATAGCGACCGCGTGCACGGAGCTCCGGAACGAGTCGGTCGACGATCTGCTCGAGATCGTGCGGCAAGGTCGCAGGCCGCAGCCGGAAACCTGTCAGTCCCGCCGTGCTGCGATCGACCAGGAGGTCCGAGAGTCCGTCCGCAGTTCCGACGAAGATCTCCGCGTCGCTCGTGTATACCGACCCCGCGACGTCGTCGAGACGATTGAGGCGAGCGCGGGCCGCCTCGACGGTGTCGTCGAGCACCACCACCAATTCGCCGAAAACGTGGACGGTGTCGTCGCTGCGGCCCGCGGCGTGCTGAGCCGACCTGATATCGGCAACGATCGCCTCGGCGTCGGACTGACTGTGCGGGGTGACGAATCCGATCTCCGCGGACGAACCGATCAGCTCATATCCCGGTGCGGAGTGCGCGAGAGCCGCGACCGGCGGATGTCCCTGCGGTGGCCGGGGCGTGATCGACGGGCCGCGAACCGAGAAGTGGGGACCGTCGAAGTCGATGTAATGGAGCTTGTGCCGGTCGATGAAGCGTCCGGTCGCGACGTCCCGGATCTCGGCGTCGTCCTCCCAGCTGTCCCACAGGCGACGGAGCACCTCAACGTAGTCACGTGCCTCGTCGAACAGTGCGCGGATGTTCGCTTCGGTACCAGGCGAGTCGAGTCGGTCCGCGGACGGCAGGGTCCGGCGTCCGATATTCCGGGCTGCTGTCGCGCCGGCCACCTGGATGCGGACTCCAGCGTTGCCGATACTCACATAGTCGAGGGTTGCGATCGCCTTCGACAGGTGGAACGGCTCGGTGAGAGTCGCGACGGCGGTCGGAATCACTCCGAGTCCAGGGACCAAGGGAGCGATTCGTGCGGCGATATCGACCGCGTCCAGCCGTCCGCGCACTCGATCGGTTCGGCCGTCGGGTGTGCCGATCGCGTCGGACTGCAGCTCGAAGGCGTCCTCGATCGTCACGAAGTCGATGAGTCCTCGCCGGGCCGTGGCCGCAAGGCCGGCCCAGTACGGTCCAGTGAACAGGTCGCCGGGGCGGGCGTCGCTCTCCCGCCATGCGGCTCGATGCCACCCCGCGCCGTCGAGCGCAATCGCGAGATGCAGGTCAGTGATCGCGGACATGGTTCCTCCCTTGTTTGAGATGTCGGGGTTCGGTGCGTCAGAACGTCGCGGATGGATTGATCTCGGACCGCCGGACCTGTGTCTGAGTCACGCCCCACTTCTCGAAGATGCGGTGGTAGTCGCCGGTGTCGATGAGTTTGTTGACCGCAGCATTCAGGGCGGGGCCGATCGGGGAGCCCTTTGCGGTGACGAACCCGACCGGTGTCGCCGTCAATTCACCGAGGAACTTGGTGTTCGGGACGTGTTGTGCCGCGTATCGCAGGCTCAGCGTTGGACCGAACATCAGGTCGACCTTGCCGTTCTGTAGGCCGAGGACGATGGGCCCCTGGTCGGCGAAGTACTGAACCGTCCACGGCTTCTTGCCCTGCTTCGCGCAGTCGCTCGCGTGCGTCTCCAACAATGTCTGGAACGTGGACCCCGGCGTAGTTGCGATACGGTACCCGCATGCGTCGGTGAGTGTCGCGATCTTGTCGGAGTCGACCGTCGACGCTCCGAGGAATCCTTGCCCGTCGTTGAGATAGGTGGCGAAGTCGAGCACCTCGGTGCGCGCCTTCGTGACGCCGAAGTTGGCCTGCCCCACTTGGTAGCGTCCGTTCTGCACCCCGGGAACGATTGTCGCGAACGTGCCGTACTCGCGATGCCAGTCGACGCCGAGAACCTTGGCGACCGCGTTCGCGATATCGATGTCGAGTCCGACCTGATCTCCGTCGACGACGCCGACGTGCGGGAGTTGAGACTGACCGACTGCTTCGACCGAGCCGACGGTGAGGGCGCCGGACGCGCGGACGTCGGCCGGCAGCAGCGCGGCTACGCGAGGGTCACGGACGACCGAGGAGACCACGTCCTGAGTGGGCACAGCGCCGGCATCGGCTGCGGCGTCGGGTCCCGAATCGGATCCGCATGCGGTCAGGCCTCCGGCGAGTGTGAGGAGGAGGACCATCCCGATTGCGAGGAGTCGTGGCAGAGTTCGCGAGTGCGACATTGTGTGTCCTTGTAGATGATGAGGAGCAGGTGAGGGGGGGAAAGCGAGTCCGGGCAGCGTCAAAGGACGGCTGAGATGAATGCACGTGTCCGCTCGTGCGCGGGCGCGGAGAGCACGGTGCGTGGGTGGCCCGACTCGACGATTCGTCCACCGTCGACGAAGACGACGGTGTCCGCGACTTCACGGGCGAAGCCGAGCTCGTGAGTCACGATGAGCATCGTCATACCGTCGTGGGCGAGATCGCGGATCACGGAGAGGACGTCTCCGACGAGTTCGGGATCCAAGGCGCTCGTCGGTTCGTCGAACAGGATGATGCGTGGCTTCTGAGCGAGTGCGCGCGCGATGGCCACACGTTGGCACTGTCCGCCGGACAATTGGCTCGGATAGGTGCCGTCGCGGCCGCCGAGTCCGACCCGCGTAAGCAGGTCGGATGCGGCCGCAAGAGCCTGCGCTCGCGGAATGCCTGCGGCGATCGGCCCCTCGGCGATGTTCTGGGCGGCGGTGAGGTGGCCGAACAGATTGAACTGTTGGAAGACCATGCCGATGTGCGACCGCTGGCGGGCGACCTCGCGTGCGGAGCGTTCTCGGAGCCGACCACCGACTGGACGGTATCCGATGATCTCGCCGCTGACCTCGACGAACCCGGCGTCGGGTCGCTCCAGATGGTTGACGCATCGCAGCAAGGTGGACTTACCTGATCCCGACGGTCCGATGACGACGGTGACCTCGCCTTCGGCGACGTCGAGATCGATGCCCTGCAGTACGCTCGTTGCGCCGAAGCTCTTGGCCAGTCCCCGGATCCGGACCGCCTGTGCCGCATCGACTTCCGGGGCGCTCATGCTTTGCCTCCCAGCGCGCCGGCGCGGGACCAGCCCGAGCCGAGCAGCGGCAGATTGTCGCGGAATGAGCGGCGCAGCGGTGTGTGTCCGGCTCCGCCGCGTCTGCCCTTCGCGTAGTGGCGTTCGACATAGTGTTGGCCGACCGACAGCACCGTCGTGAGGATGACGTACCAGAGCGTCGCAACGAGGAGCAGCGGAATGATCAGGTAGTTCTGCTGGTAGATGAGCTCGGCGGAGTAGAGCAGATCCTGGACCGCGATGACACTGACGATCGATGTCGCCTTGAGGAGCCCGATGAGCATATTGCCGGACGCCGGGATGATCGACGGCATCGCTTGGGGCAGCACGATGCGGCGGAATATGCGGAGTCGTCCGAGACCCAATGACTGTGCCGCCTCGGTCTGGCCGCGGTCCACCGAGAGGAGCCCACCGCGGACCACTTCGGCGGCGAATGCGGCGATGTCCAGCGACAGCGCCACGAACGCAGCGAAGACCCCGCTGAACAGACGCGCGGTGTCGAACGAGGCGAACTGCGGCCCGAAGGGGACTCCGATCGACAGTTGCGGGTACAGCGACGCCAGCTCGTACCAGAAGAGGAGCTGAACCAGCGGGGGCACCGATCGGAACAGCCACACGTAGGCGAATGCGATCGATGACAGCAGCCGATTCTGTGACAGTCGCATCGCGGCGAGCACGATACCGAGCGCATAGCCGACGGCCAGCACCGCGACGGTGAGCCAGATCGTCAACCCGAGACCCCTCAGGATCGAATCCTCGGTGAAATAGTCGGCGACGACACCCCATTGGAATCGCTCGTTCACGATCAGCGTGTGCCCGAGCATCGCCAGCGCGATCAGCACTATGAGCACGCCGAGCCACTGTCCGGGCCGGCGAGCGGCGACCAGTGGTGCCCTGACGAGTTCGTCGTCTCCGGGACGATTGACGAGATTCGGGACCGTGAGCGGTCGCTCGGATAGTTGAGTCACGATCGGTGACGTCCTTGATCAGTTCGCGCTTACCGTGCGGCTCTCGCACGGTCGGGTTCTCACCTGGAGCACCCCGCCGCGTGGAGGGTTGCCGGTCAGCCAGCCAGGGCTTGTCACTAACGCTCATAACCGACGTCGACGTTACGAGCCCGGCATGCGGCCGCCAATCTCCACGATCGTGATGATCGGAAATCGTGTGGAATACAGAAATATAGGACTCTTCGAATTCAGGTGGGCGTAATCCTTCACCTGAACACAGAACGGCCCGAGAAGCGACTACGCAGGGTGGTCGTACTCGGGCCGATCTGAGATGTCGTCAGAGCCTCACGGGAGTGCAGATGCCGAAGCACGGTCGAGGAACCAGACCGTGGCCGCAGTGCCGTCGACTCCAGCGCACGGCCAGTCCTCGCGCGAGGCCCCGCGGTGGGCTGCCGCAACGGCTTGCGCCTTCTCCTCGCCGGAGACGAGAAGCCATACTTCGCGTGAGCGGTTGATCACCGGGAACGTCAATGTCAGACGTGCTGGTGGCGGCTTCGGCGAGTCCGTCACCGCGACCACCGGCGCAACGTCCTCGGCGGTGGCCACGGTGTGCGGGAACAGCGAGTTGATATGCCCTTCACCACCCATGCCGAGGAGGTGGATGTCGAATACGGTCTCCTGCCCGATCAGACGGGCGTAATCGCGGGCGGCGGCCTCGATGTCGTCGCCGAACTCGCCGTCGGACGGCGCCATGACGTGGACACGCGCCGGGTCGACCGGAACCGAGGACAGCAAGGCGTCGAATGCTTGACCGGCGTTGCGCTCGGGGTCGGCGCTCGGGACGAAACGGTCGTCGCCCCAGTAGATCTCGACCCGGTCCCACGCGATGTCGCCGGAATCGGCTGCGAGCGCTTTCAACAGCCCGATGCCGTTGGAGCCGCCGGTCAAGGCCACCGACGCGATACCGTGCGACTCCTGTGCCCGACACACCACATCGACGAACCGATCTCGAGCCGTTCGGATCAACTCGGCCGACGAATCGAAGATCAGGGTCTCGGTTCGGCCGACGTCGGACGTCCCCTCGTGCGGGTGTGTCATTTCGCCTCCTCGAATTCCACGGCGGGCAGCCCGCGCAGCGCCGCCTCGTACACTTCGTCCGCGTCCAGACTGCGGAGTTCCTCGGCGAGGCATTCGCCTGTCGTCCGGCTCGCGTACGCGACTCGGCCGTCGGGGTGGCCGGTGCTCGACACAGTGCCGCTGGTCCCGTCGTCGTTGACGGTCATCGCGAGTTCGGAGCCCTCTCGATGCAGTCGGACGGCGAGCACTCCCGGCTTGCGGACCACACGAACGTCGAGCGCCGAAGCGAGCCAGCCTGCGAACATGTCGAGTCCCGGCATATCGAGTGATCCGGTCACCTCGGCTCCGGTGATGGTCGTGTGCGGCGGTCGGTCGAGCGCCGACACGAACAGCGCCCTCGAAGGCGTGAGAGCCGACCATGCGAGATCGGTGTCGCCGGGGGAGTACCCGGACCGTCGGGCAGCGAGGAACGCAGCGGGGTCGGATGCATTGCGCGCGTCGGTGATTCGGCGGGATGCCAGACGTCCAAGACGATCCTGCGACGGAATCTCCGGTGCGCGTCCAGGCCACCATGTGACGACCGGGGTGTCGGGCAGAAGAAAAGGGGTGACGACGGCGTGCGGGTGTTCGGCGAGTGCCCCCGAGAGCGTCAACAACACGACCTCGGATGCTCCCGCATCGCCACCGACGCGGATCTGCGCGTCGAGGCGCGCATCGCCATCCCTGGTGCCGCGCGAGACGACGATCACGCGGCAGGGGTGCTCGCGGCTGGCCCCGTTCGAGGCCTCGACGGCCTCCTCGGTGGCCGCACCCGCATCGACGTCGATGATCAACGTCAGCACACGTCCCAGGGTGACCGCACCCCCGCTGCTACGCATCCGGACGAGCTTCTTGCTGATCGAGGTGGTGTCGGTATCTGGCAGGTCGACGATCATCGACGGCTCCTGTTCTGCGCGAGGCTCACGGTCGCCTCCACACGCGTCTGGTACGCGCCATCATGGTGTCCGCCGACTGCGGCCCCCAGGTGCCTGATTCGTACTCGTCCGGTGTCCCGGACTCCGCCCATTCGGCCAGGACCGGGTCGAGGATCTGCCAACTGAGTTCGACTTCCTCGTTGACCGGGAACAACGACGGCTCGCCCAACAAGACGTCCAGCAGGAGACGCTCGTACGCCTCGGGGGAGGAGACGGTGAACGCGCCACCGTAACTGAAGTCCATGTTGACGTCTCGGACCTCCATCGACGAGCCCGGGACCTTCGACCCGAACCGCAGGGTGACGCCCTCGTCGGGCTGCACGCGGATCACGAGCGCGTTCTGGCCCAGCTCTGCGGTCATCGTGTCGTCGAAGGGCAGATGCGGGGCCCGCTTGAAGACGAGTGCGATCTCGGTGACCCGCCTGCCGAGGCGTTTACCGCTTCGAAGGTAGAACGGCACACCCGCCCACCGTCGGGTGTCGACCTCGAGGGCGATTGCCGCGAACGTCTCGGTCGTGGAGTCGGCTGCGAAACCGTCCTCGTCCTTGAGGCCGACGACGGGCTCGGAGCCCTGCCAGCCTGCGGCGTACTGGCCGCGCGCCGAGTTCTCCGCGATCGGCAGAATATTGCGGGTGGACTGCAGGACCTTGATCTTCTCGGTCTGCAGATGGTGCGGCGAGAAGGAGACCGGTTCTTCCATCGCGACCAACGCCAACAGCTGAAGCAGATGGTTCTGGATCACGTCCCGGGCTGCGCCGATGCCGTCGTAATAGCCTGCGCGCCCGCCCAACCCGATGTCTTCGGCCATCGTGATCTGCACATGGTCGATGTAGTGCGAACTCCACAACGGGTCGAACAGTTGGTTCGCGAACCGGAGTGCCAGGATGTTCTGGACGGTCTCCTTGCCGAGATAGTGGTCGATGCGGAACACCGATTCTTCGGCGAACACGCTGTTGACGAGCTCGTTGAGCTCGATCGCCGAATCCTGGTCGTGACCGAACGGCTTCTCGATGACGACCCGCCGCCACGCGTCTCCGGACTCGTCGGCCATCCCGGTACGACGCAGCTGGCTCAACACGACGGGGAACGCATTCGGCGGAATCGACAGGTAGTAGGCGTGGTTACCGTCGGTGCCGCGGTCGTTGTCCAGGTCGGCGAGAGTGCTCTGCAACCGCTCGAAGGCGTCGTCGTCCTCGAACGTGCCCGACACGAACCGGATGCCCTCGGCCAGTCGATCCCACACCTCGGTCCGGAAACCGGTGCGGCAGTTCGCTTCGACGGCCTCCCGGACCACCTGGGCGAAGTCTTCGTGGGCCCAGTCGCGCCGGGCGAATCCGACCAGGGCGAAGCTCGGCGGCAAGAGCCCGCGGTTCGCGAGGTCGTAGACGGCAGGCATCAATTTGCGGCGAGCCAGATCGCCGGTCACCCCGAAGATGACCAGCGCCGACGGCCCCGCGATTCGCGGGAGCCGTCGGTCGTGCGGATCACGAAGCGGGTTGGTCCATTCGGACTGGGCCTTTCGAGGCACTCTGTCGCCTTCCGTCGCTTCGTCTCGCTTGGTCGTGATCGCAGTGCGCTAGCGGCCGGCGTCCAACTGCGTCGCCGTCGCGGTGAGCAGTTCGTCCCACGCCTGCTCGAACTTCTCGACGCCCTCGCGCTCGAGCAGTGCGAACACGTCGGGGAGATCGACGCCTGCGGCGGCGAGTGCGTCGAACACCGCGCGGGACTCCGGTCCGCGTCCGATGATCGACTCGGTGTCGACCCATCCGTGGTCTGCGTACGCTTCGAGGGTCTTACCGGGCACAGTGTTGACCGTGTTCGGTGCGACGAGCTCGCTGACGTACAGCGTGTCCGGGTAATCGGGGTTCTTCACACCGGTCGACGCCCACAGCGCGCGCTGGGGGACCGCGCCGTGCGCCTGCAGGTCGGGGAAGCGGGTCTCGGTCTCGAAGACCTCCTGATACGCCGCGTACGCCAGACGGGCGTTGGCCAGGCCGGCCTTGCCGCGCAGCTCGAGAGCCTCCGGAGTCCCGATCGCGTCGAGACGCTTGTCGATCTCGGTGTCCACGCGCGAGACGAAGAACGACGCGACCGAGGCGATCGAGGCGACGTCGTGTCCATTGCGCAGGGCGCGATCGAGCCCGTCGAGGTACGCATCCATGACTTCGCGGTAACGCTCGACCGAGAAGATCAGGGTCACGTTCACGCTGATGCCCTGCGCGATCACATCGGCGATCGCCGGAATTCCTGCAGCAGTGGCCGGAATCTTGATGAAGAGATTCTTCCGATCGACCAGGTTCCACAGCTGGACTGCCTGTTCGACGGTCTCGGCGGTCTTGTTCGCCAAGCGCGGGTCGACCTCGATGGACACGCGGCCGTCGGCGCCGCCCGACGCCTCGAAGGCGGGAGCGAGGACGTCGCACGCCGAACGGACGTCATCGGTGGTGATCGAGGTGATCGCGGTGTCGATGTCCGAGCCCGACTTCGAGAGCTCGGCGATCTGCCCTGCGTAGGCGCTCGAACCCGAGGAGATCGCGTTCTGGAAGATCGACGGATTGGTCGTGACGCCGACAACACTGCGGGTATCGATCTGCTCCTGCAGGCCGCCCGATGAGATGAGGTCACGCGAGAGATCGTCGAGCCATACGGACACCCCGGCTTCGGAGAGCGCGACGAGATTGCTGTTCTGAGTCATGAGTTCTGCTCCAGATCTAGTGGGAGGGAGGATCTGAGATGCTCAGCGACCGAGCAGGCCGCGAGCTGCGTCGGCGACGGCGTCGGCGGTCAGGCCGAACTCCTCGTACAGCTTCTGGTACGGAGCCGACGCGCCGAAGTGCTCGAGCGAGACGATCGCGCCGCCCGCGACAACGGCATGCCACGGCATCGCGATGCCCGCTTCGACGCTCACGCGGGGCACTCCGGTCGGCAGCACGCTCTCGCGGTAGTCGGCGTCCTGCTCGTCGAACCATTCGATGGACGGCATCGACACGACACGCGCCGTGATGCCGTCGGCGGCGAGCGCCTCGCCGGCCTGCACCGCGAGTTGGACCTCGGAGCCGGTGCCGATCAAGACGACATCGGGAGTTCCTTCGGTATCGGTGAGCACATAGCCGCCGCGCGATACGCCCTCGAACGAGGTGCCTGCCAGGACGGGTACGTTCTGGCGGGTCAGGGCGAGACCGACCGGGTGATCTCGGCGGGTCAACAGATGACGCCACGCGTACGCGGTCTCGTTGGCGTCCGCCGGACGCACGACGTCGAGGTTCGGGATCGCGCGGAGTGCCGCCAGGTGTTCGATCGGCTGGTGTGTCGGACCGTCCTCGCCGAGGCCGATGGAGTCGTGTGTCCACACGTAGATCGGGTCGATCTCCATGAGGGAGGCCAACCGCACGGACGGCCGCATGTAGTCGGCGAACTGCAGGAACGTGCCGCCGTAGGCGCGGGTCGGGCCGTGCAGGACGATGCCGGACAGGATCGCGCCCATCGCGTGCTCACGGACGCCGAAGTGCAGGGTCCGGCCGTACGGCTCGGCCTTCCATGTCGACGTCGCGATCGTCTCCGGACCGAACGACGGTTCGCCGGACATGGTCGTATTGTTCGATCCCGCGAGGTCGGCCGAACCTCCCCAGAGTTCGGGAAGGACGGGCGCCAGCGCACCGAGAACCTTGCCGGACGCCGATCGGGTGGCGACGTCCTTGTCGCCGGGCTCCCATGTCGGGAAGACGTCGGTCCAGCCGTCGGGGAACTCGCCCGCGAACAGACGGTCGAACAGGGCCTTGTTCTCCGGGTTCGCTGTGGCCCAGGCGTCGAAGCCCTTCTGCCACCCCGCGCGATCGGCCGCCGCGCGCTCGGCCAGACCGCGGGTGTGCGCGATGACGTCGTCGGCGACGTCGAAGTTCTTCTCCGGGTCGAAACCGATGGCCTCCTTGGTGGCGGCCACCTCGTCGGCGCCCAGCGCGCTACCGTGTGCGGCTCCCGTATTCATCTTGCTCGGCGCAGGGAACCCGATGATCGTGCGGAGCACGATGATCGACGGCCGGTCGATGACGGCTTTCGCCGCCTCGATCGCCTCTTCGATGGCGGCGACGTTCTCGCCGCCCTCGACGGTCTGCACATGCCAGCCGTACGCCTCATAGCGCTTGGCGGTGTCCTCGGACAGCGCGATCTTGGTGTCGTCCTCGATGGAGATCTCATTGGCGTCGTAGAAGACGACCAGATTGCCGAGCTGCTGTGTCCCGGCCAGTGACGACGCCTCGGACGTCACGCCTTCTTCGATGTCGCCGTCGGAGGCGATGACGTAGACGTAGTGATCGAACGGGCTCTCGCCGACGGCTGCGTGCGGGTCGAAGAGTCCGCGTTCGCGGCGGGACGCCATGGCCATGCCCACGGCGGAGGCGAGCCCCTGCCCGAGCGGACCGGTGGTGATCTCGACGCCCTTCGTGTGATGGAACTCGGGATGGCCGGGTGTCAACGAGCCCCAGGTACGCAGGGCGACGAGGTCATCGAGCTCGAGGCCGAACCCACCGAGGTACAGCTGGATGTACTGGGTGAGGCTCGAGTGCCCGCACGAGAGCACGAATCGGTCGCGGCCGACCCACGCGGGGTCGGTCGGGTCGTGGCGCATGACGCGCTGGTAGAGGCTGTAGGCGAGGGGCGCCAGGCTCATCGCGGTGCCGGGGTGACCGCTGCCACAGTTCTGGACGGCGTCGGCGGCAAGGATGCGGGCGGTGTCGACTGCTTTGGTGTCCACATCGGTCCAGTCGGACGGGTGGACGGGTCGGGTCAGCGCGCGAATCTCATCGGTGATGGGCACGATCGTGGTGTCTCCTGTGCGTCTGTGGCTTCTGCCCCCGCGGACAATGGTGAGTCCCAGCCTAGCGGTGCGGGAGATATGTGCGCGCGGCTGCCGCTAATCCTCCGGTGTGGCGATTGTCGCACCTGTGTCCGCCCGATTCCGCCGACGACTGCGCGCCGGTCTACCATCGCTTGTAGTAGCCGTCGGCGTGGACGCGTCCGAACACGGCTGTGCTGATGTGAGGAGCATGTGTGAGGACTCGGGAGAGCGCCGGCGTCGACGTGACTGAGTCCACCGGATTGGCTCGAGTGCGTGCCACGGTCTTGGCATACATCGCCCTGACCAAGCCGCGGGTCATCGAACTCCTCCTCGTCGCGACGATCCCGGTGATGCTTCAGGCACACCGAGGGCATATCGACATCTGGTTGATCCTGGTGACCGTCGTCGGCGGTTGGCTGGGCGCGGCCAGCGCCAACAGTCTCAATATGGTGGCTGACGCCGACATCGACCAGAAGATGAAGCGCACGCAGAAGCGTCCCCTCGCGCGCAAGGCGGTGCCGATCCGCAATGTGCTGATCTTCGGGATCGTCATGGCTGCAGCGTCGTTCGCAGTCCTGTACTTCGGCACCGCCGATGACGACGGCAACCGGTCGTTCCTGCCGTCGATCCTGGTGATGGTGACCATCGGGTTCTATGTGGGCGTCTACACGTTGATCCTCAAGCGACGCACCTGGCAGAACGTGATCTGGGGCGGCGCAGCCGGATGCATGCCCGCGCTGGTCGGTTGGGCCGCGGTGACCCATGACCTGAGCTGGCAGCCCTTCGTGCTGTTCCTCGTGGTGTTCTTCTGGACGCCGCCGCACACCTGGGCGCTGGCGATGCGATACCGCGAGGACTATCGCGCAGCCGGGGTCCCGATGCTGCCGGTGATCGCGTCCGACGAGAAGGTCACGTTCCAGATGCTCGTGTACACGGTGCTGACCGTAATCACGTCGCTGTTCCTGATCCCGCCGACCAGTTGGATCTACCTCGTGGTCGCGATCGGCTCCGGCGCCTGGTTCATCTGGTGGGTCGCCAAGCTGTACGTGCAGACGCGGGCAGGCGTGGAATTGAAGCCGCTCAAGATCTTCCTAGTATCGAACGAGTACCTCGCGCTCCTGTTCTGCGGTCTCGCGGTCGACGCCGTCATCAACCTGGCTCCCATCTCTTCGTACTTCGGCTCCTAGCCGTCGCCGGACCTCCGAGGTCAGACCTCCGAGGTCACCCGGGTGATCGCCGGTTCTTCTATCGCACAGCGTCGACGGTCACGGAATCAGGGCGGTCGCGCCGGTCGTGGCGCGCGACTCGAGTGCGCGGTGGGCCTCGGCGGCGTCAGTCAGGTCGAACCTCTGGCCGACGCAGACGTGCAGGACACCGTCGGCGATCGCACCGAAGAACTCGTCGGCCCGCCAGGTGAGCTCGGCCCGGTCGGCGACGAAGTGGGCGAGCGTCGGCCGGGTCACCGAGAGTGATCCGGCACTGTTGAGCCGCTGCAGATCGAACGGCGGCACCGGGCCACTCGCTGCGCCGAACAGGACAACGGTGCCACGGACTGCGGTCGATGCGATCGACGCGTCGAACGTCGTCCTGCCGACACCGTCGTAGGTCACCGGCACCCCGCGGCCATCGGTGAGTTCGCGCACGCGCGCCGGAATATCGTCGTCGTACCGCAGCACGTGTGCGGCGCCCGCCTCGCGGGAGAGCTCCTCCTTCGCGTCTGAGGAGACCGTGGTGATGACCGAGATACCGCGCGAGTGAGCCCATTCGGTCAGGATGAGGCCCACGCCGCCCGCACCGGCGTGAAGCAGGATCGTGTCGTCGGACTGTGGGTGCGCGCTGCCGTCGAGAAGGTAGTGCGCAGTAAGCCCGCGCAAGAGCGAGGATCCGGCGACCTCGTCGGTGACGCCGTCCGGGACACGCAGTGCCCGACTCGTCGGCACGACGGCCTTCTGCGCGTACGACCCCGGAGCATCCGACCATGCGACGCGGTCGCCGACACGGAAATCTGTGACTCCGGAGCCCAACCCGATCACTTCACCGGAGCCTTCGGTCCCTGGGACGTACGGCGGTGTCGACGGGTAGAGGCCCGAACGGAAGTACGTGTCGACGAAGTTGACGCCCGCGGCGCCCACCCGGACGAGGAGTTCGTCCGGACCGGGCTGCGGGTCGGGGACATCGACCGCCGCGAGGACGTCCGGGCCGCCATGAGCCGTCACATGGATCGCGCGCATGAACACATTCTCGCACGCCGGTATGATCACCCGCATGAGTGAAGAAACCGCTGAGAAGACTCCCGCGACCGCCCCGTCCGACGTGGTCTCGTCGATCCGCGGATTCGTGGCGGCCGTAGGCGGCTCCGCGAAGGCCGTCCTGCAGCCGACCGGGCAGGCCGGCGTCCGGGTGACGCTGGTGGGCGAGGAGGGCGGACTCCTCGGCGACCGCGTCGTCGCCGACGTGGCAACGGCAGAGGCCGTGGTCGACGCTGTCGACGGTCTCGAGATCGCCGAATGGGATCGCGAACTCACCTCTGCAGCGAGCGTCTCGCCGAAGCACTGGCGCAAGATGGCCGGGTGGGTCGCCGGTCAGAAGCGTTTCCCGAAGCCCCGGAACCGCAAGATTCTCGACTAGGTGGGGTTGGGGGCTGTTACGTGATTGGAGCGGACGGCGCTGGCTAACAGATAGGTGGCTCCGGCCATCAGGAGCGCGCTGCCGAACATGTGCAGCACGACCATCCATTCGGGCAGCTCGGTCGCGTACTGGATGTAGCCGAGGAGTCCCTGGAGCACGATCACGCCGCCGAAGATCAGCGTCGCTCGACGGATCGCGAGGCGGGCGACCACGGCGATGACGATGAGGCCCGCCGAGATCCCCACGAGGGTCCATACGGCGTCTACATGCAACTGGGTCGCCTGTGTCGGCTGCAGCCCGTTACGTTTGGAGTCGAGGTCACCGGCGTGCGGTCCCGATCCGGTGACGACTGTCCCGAGGTAGACCGTCACCCAGGTGACCGCGTACACGGCCCACGACGCGATGATAGCGATCCGCGTGATCACCGGTGCGGCCTCCGACGGAACGTCGTCGGCCCGCCGCGGATCGGTATGCACCACGAGCCAGGTCGCGAACGAGATGATCAGCATCGTCGCCAAGAAGTGCAAGGACACGATCCACGGATTGAGGTCGGTCAACACGGTGATGCCGCCGACGACCGCCTGCAACGGAACCCCGAGTCCGATGCCGAGTGACAGCCTGCGCGCGAGGCGGTCGACCGGCCGGTAGCGCATCGCGGCGACGAACGTCGCGATGGCGACGACGACGAGCACCCAGGTGAGCATCCGGTTGCCGAACTCGATCACCCCGTGGATGCCCATGGCGGCGTGGGGTGTGAGTGAACCCGACGTGCACTGCGGCCACGTCGGACAGCCGAGCCCCGAATCGGTCACGCGGACGGCGCCGCCGGTCACCACCAGAAGAATGTTCGCGGCGAGGTCGGCGATCGCCCAGCGGTAGAGGAACCGGCGCGAAGGCGCCCGGAACCCGCCCCACGACCGCATCAGCGACTGCCTGCGCGGCGCTGCCGTGCCCGTAGACCGCTCATTGGTAGACGTCATTGGAAGCGAAACCACCTCACTGAGAGAGCGCCGCCGACGACCGCCCAGGCCGCAAGCACGCCGATGCCGAACAGATCCACCGACGAGTCGAGTGCCCGCGTGAGGGCCTCGGTGAGAGCGCCGGACGGAGAACAGCGGGCCGCCCAGTGGACGAAAGAGGGAACATGCTCGTCGAAGACGATGAGGCTGCCCAGACCGAGCAGAACGAACCAGATCAGGTTGCCGAGGGCGAGGACGACCTCGGCTTTCATGGTCCCGCCGAGGAGGAGGCCGAGGACCGCGAATGCGATCGTGCCGAGGGCGACGATGACTGCGCCAAGCAGAAGGCCGCCGATCGATGGACGCCAGCCGAGCGCCACTCCGATGGCGCCGAGGATCACCGACTGCAGAATCACGACGAGGATCACGGCACAGGACTTGCCTGCGATGATCCCCCAGCGGGGGATCGGGGTGGCCCCAAGACGCTTCAGTGCGCCGTATCGCCGGTCGAAGCCGACTGCGATCGCCTGTCCGGTGAACGCAGTCGACATGATCGCGACCGCGAGGATCGCCGGAACGAACGTCGTCGCGCGTGCGGCGGTGGTATCGCCAGATCCGGTGTCGATCGGCAGCAGACTGAGACCGATCATGAGTGTGATCGGGATGAACATGGTGAGCAGCAGTTGTTCGCCGTTGCGCAACAGCAACGTCAACTCCATGCGCGTCTGCGCCGCGATCATCGCGGGCAACGACGCAGGCGCCGGGGCGGGCGCGAACGTGCCCGCGGGGAAGCGGTTCGGACTGCCGTGGGAGATCTCGGTCATGCGCGCACCTCACGGCCGGTCAGTTCCAAGAAGACGTCTTGGAGTGAATTCGTGTCGACGGTCAACGCCGTCACCAGGACATCGTTGTCGGCGCACCACGCGGCGACCGAAGCGACGATCTGCGGCGTGATGTCGCCGCCGCGCACGAGGTGGTCGCCGGCCTGGCTGCGGGTACACGTGTATCCGGTCGGTAGCGCGGCGGCCAGGGCATCGTCGTCTACGCCCTCTGCGGTGAGCCGGAGCTGTCCGTCGGCATCGCGTCGTACGAGGTCCGCCGGTGTTCCCGACGCGACCGCACGGCCTCGGTCGATGATCACGATGTGGTCGGCTAGTTCCTCGGCTTCTTCGAGATGATGCGTCGTCAGCAGCACCGAGACGCCGTCGGACTTGAGCCGGGAGATGAGTTCCCACACCATGATTCGGGCATGAGCGTCGAGGCCGGCCGTCGGCTCGTCCAAGAAGACGAGTTCGGGTCGCCCGACGAGGGCACAGGCCAGAGACAGGCGTTGCTGCTGGCCGCCCGACAGTCGGCGAAACGGTGTGTTCGCGATGTCGACGATACCGAGGACCTCCATCAACCACGCCGGATCGAGGGGGTCCGCGCAGTACGACGCACACAGGCGGAGCATTTCGGCGGCCTTCGCACCGGGATAGGCGCCGCCGCCCTGCAACATCACCCCGATCCGGCTGCGTAACGCGTCGTTGTCGGACACCGGGTCTAATCCGAGCACGCGGACCTCGCCAGCGTCGGCACGACCGAATCCCTCGCAGATCTCGACGGTCGTGGTCTTTCCTGCGCCGTTGGGTCCGAGAAGAGCAAGAACCTCGCCCCGGCGCATGTCCAGGCCGAGCCCGTCGACGGCGGCGGTCTCGCCATACCGCTTGACGAGGCCTCGGATACTCAGCGTGGTCTCACCCGCGGCGCGACCTGCCGAACCGTTCGAAGAGGTGGGGGCGTTGCGCACGACCATCAGCCTAAGCGAGTCGCGGGCGCGAGCAGGCAGCGGGTCGCGGGGGTGTGCCCGGGCACACACGGCGTGCCCGACGTGCGGGTACCCGGGTTCACCGGGGCGTACGCATCAGCCGGACTTCGGTCGGCGACGCCGCGATAGCCACAGCCGCAACGGGCTGTCGATGAAGAACGCCGTTGCCGCGACTGCGGCCATGATCACGCCCGTCAGCAGGCCTTGCGCGACGACGAGCGGCGGCGTGTCCGAGCTCGTCGGCATCACGACGACGGACATGATCGCGGAGATGACCACGGTACCGATGCGGAACCACCGGGTGGTCGCCCACGCGGCGAGCGGAATGATCGCCCACAGCAGATACCAGGCCTGCACGAACGGAAAGAAGACGACGAAGGTCGCCATCGCGATGCCCAGACCGCCCAGCGGGTGCACGCGGCCTGCGAGGCAGGCCAACAGCCATCGGACGACGAGGACGGCGGCGATCAGCTGGCCGATGGGGCGGGCGATGTCCAGGATGGCCTGGGTCTGTTCGCCCATGCCGAGCCACAGACCGACTCGCCCGGCGACCA
>NZ_JBQEDL010000017.1:6243-84460 GCF_052106715.1 Gordonia sp. (in: high G+C Gram-positive bacteria) | reverse complement strand
GCACCAGCTGTGCCGGGTGCAGCCGGGTCTCGGCCACCAGGCGACGCATCGCCGGGGTGGTCCGGAGTCGACGTAACCGGGTGAACGGTGCACTCATGCCTGCTGCCTCACTGCCTTACGACCTCACTGCGTCACGACCGGGATCGACGAGACTTCTTACGCGGCGGCGGCAGCGCGCCCTCGGCGCGCAGCTGTGCAGCGTGGGAGGCCAACGCGTCGACCAGTTCGGGGACCGAGGCGTTCTCCGGCTGCACGTCAACGCGCAGACCGAACTCCACCGCCGTCTCTGCGGTCTTCGGGCCGATGCACGCCACGATCGTGCGTGCATGCGGCTTGCCCGCGATACCGACCAGGTTGCGGACGGTCGAGCTCGAGGTGAAGCAGACCGCATCGAATCCGCCGGTCTTGATCATCTCGCGGGTCTCGACGGGCGGCGGGGCGGCGCGGACCGTACGGTAGGCGGTCACGTCGTCGATCTCCCAGCCGCGTTCACGCAGACCCTCGGAAAGGGTCTCGGTCGCGATGTCGGCGCGCGGGAGGAGGATACGGTCCACCGGGTCGAAGACCTCGTCGTACGGCGGGAACTCTTCGAGGAGTCCCATCGAGCTCTGCTCCCCGCTCGGCAGCAATTCGGGGTTGACACCGAACGAGCGGACCTTGGCTGCGGTGGCCTCGCCGACACAGGCGATCTTGACACCGGAGAAGGCCCGTGCGTCGAGCCCGAACTCTTCGAACTTCTCCCAGACGGCGCGGACCGCGTTCGTCGAGGTGAACACCACCCACTGGTAGCGGCCGTCGACGAGCCCCTTGACGGCGCGTTCCATCTGCGCGGGGCTACGCGGCGGCTCGACGGCGATCGTCGGCACCTCGCGCGGGATCGCACCGTGCGATTCGAGGCGTTCGCTCATGTCGCCTGCCTGATCCTTGGTGCGCGGCACCAGGACCGTCCAGCCGTACAGCGCTCGCGACTCCCACCACGAGAACTTGGCCCGCGAGCCGACCACTTTGCCGATCGTCAAGACCAAGGGCCCGGCCAGAGCGCTGCCCAGGTCGTTGACCGTGGCGAGCGTGGCCTCGATGGTTCGCTGCGCGCACGTCGTGCCGTTGACGGTGATCGCGACCGGGGTCTGCGGTGCCACCCCGTGTTCGGTCAGTGCACTCGAAAGCTCTGCGAGGTGTCCGGCGGTCGCGTTCAACACGAGCGGGCCGGGCGCTGCGGCCAGCGCCGCCCAGTCGACGTCGCCTCGGACGTCGGCGACGGTGTGTCCGGAGCCGACCGGCATGCCTGCGAAGCTCGGGACGACCGCGTCTGCCGGGATGCCCGGCAGCACCTCGAACGACACCGAGGTGCGGGCGACCGCACTCATCTCGGCGAGTACGGCGTCGGCGCTCATCGGGTCGCCTGCCACGACTCGGACCACGTTGGCCCCGGTCTTTGCCTCGGCGACAAGAGTCTTGGCGACCTGCGCGGGGTCACCGAGCGCGGGGCGGATGACGTCGGGGCCGTCGGGCTCCTTGGCCTCGGCCGCGGCCTCGGCAGCCTTCCGGCCTGCGCGGGTCGGAACGGGCTCGGCTTTGGCGTGCGCCGAACCGATCAGCGCCACGACCCCCGCGGGGACGTCCGGGTCGACGAAGGCCGATGTGGCGTTGACCAGAATGTTCTGCGCTCGCACAGTGAGCAGATCTGGATTCCCCGGACCCGACCCGACGAACAGAATCCGACCGGGTTTAGCATTCTTCGTACGGCTCATGCGTTCGCACTCTCCTGCCCCCGCCCTGGGGGCTGCAGTCCGTTCGGTGCCCCGCTCGCTGACATGAGCACCGACTTGTCCTCTTGCCGGAGTGCAGCGCCGCGCGATCGTGTCCCTACGCCTTGGGCACGTATTCGGCTGCGCCGAGCTCCAGCAGTTCGGCGGCGAGATCCTTACCGAGTTGCGCGGCCCGCTCCAGCGGACCCACTCCCGAAGCGCGGATCACGTCAGATCCGTCCTCGGCCGCCACTCCCGCGCGAAGCGAGAGCTCGGCGAAGATGCGTCCGTCGGAGTCGATCGACTCGACCACCTCTGCGATCGCACCGACCGGAGCAGTGCATCCGGCCTCGAGGGCCGCTAGCACTGCACGCTCGGCGTCGACCGCGACGCGGGTGGACGGGTCGTCCAACTCGGCGAGTATTCTCACCAGTTCGGCATCGTCGGCGAGACACTCGACGGCCAGGGCCCCCTGTGCCGGAGCGGGAAGCATGACCACGGGGTCAAGTGCTTCGGAGACCTCGTCGGCTCGACCGACGCGCACCAGTCCGGCTCGGGCGACCACTACCGCGTCCAGTTCCCCGTTCGCGACTCTGCCCAACCGAGAATCAAGGTTGCCTCTTAGGGGGCGGATTTCCAAACCGAGACCCTGTGCTCTAAGCTGTGCGGCCCGCCGGGGCGACGACGTACCGATCGTCGACCCAGCCGGAAGCTCACCGAGGACCAGTCCACCCCGGCTCACCAGGGCGTCTCTGGGATCGACGCGTTCGGGAACGGCAGCCAGCGCGATGTCCGGCTCGGGTGCGGTCGGGAGATCCTTGTACGAGTGGATGGCGACGTCGCACTCGCCACTGCGCAGCGCGAGCCGGATCGCGGTGGTGAACACCCCGACACCGATCTGCGCGACCGGCGCAGTCGACGTGTCTCCCGCGGTGGTGATGATCGTCAGTTCGGCGGGGTGCCCGTTGGCCGTCAGCCGATCGGCGATCTGCTGCGCCTGGGTGGTCGCGAGCTGCGAACCTCGGGTGCCGATACGGATGGGGCGGTCGCTTGAGGCAGCGTCGGGCACAGTAGCCGTCCTGTCGTGTCGGTTGTGATGAGAGATGTCGTGCGGAGGCGTCAGCGCAAGTCGCGTTCACCGGGTACCGGGATGCCCGCCTCGGAGGCCGACACCGATTCGGCGGCACCGGGTTTGAGTTCGAAGAGCTCACGGAGCGCTTCCGCGTAATGGTCGCCGCGACCGCTGGACGCCAATTGTTTGACGCGCACCGTCGGGGCGTGCAGCAGTTTGTCTGCCACTCGCCGGACGGTCTTCGCGACCTCGTCGCGCTGGGCCTTGTCGAGATCGGGGAGGCGGGACTGCAGCCGCAGGATCTCGCCCTCGACCACGTCGGCCGCCTGCTGGCGGAGTGCCGCCACCGTCGGCGTCACCGCGGCCTGGCGCTGCGCCGCCAGATACTCGGCGAGTTCGTCCGCGACGATGGAGCGGGCGGCGACCGCGTCGGCTTGCGCCGCCTTGGTCTCCTGGTCTTCGCGAAGCCCTTCGATGTCGACGACGTACACACCGGGCAATTTGACGACGGCGGCGTCGACGTCACGCGGGATGCCGAGATCGCAGATCATGAGCGGAGCCGGGTTGACACGCTGTTTGAGCGCCGAGTGCACGGCCGCGACATCGATGACCGAACTGACCGAGCCGGTACACGTGACCACGACGTCGGCGTCGGTCATCGCGTCACTGAGATCCTCGACGTCGCGCCCCACCGCGGTGACGCCATACCGCTCGCCGACGGTGGCGGCCACTTCGACCGCGCGCTCGGACGTACGGTTGACGACCGTTAAATGCTCGACGCCGTCGCTTGCGAGTCGGCTCGTCGCGAGCGAGCCCATGGCGCCCGCGCCGAACACGACGGCGCGCTTCATCGGCCCGTGCCCGGCAGACACGTTGCGCAGGGTAGACGCCCGATGCAGTGCCACCGACACGACCGACGCTCCGGCACGGTCGATGTCCGTCTCGTGGTGGACGCGTTTGCCCACCCGCAACGCCTGTTGAGCCAGTTCGTGCAGGGTTCGGCCAGCCGACTTATGGTGATCGGCCTCGGTGTACGCGGTCCGGATCTGACCGAGGATCTGCTGTTCGCCGACGACCATCGAATCGAGGCCCGCCGCGACGGTGAACAGGTGTTCGACGGCGGCCTCCGAGTACCGAACGTACGCGTGGCCGGTCAGTTCGGCGACCGTCATGCCGGTGTGATTACCGAAGACGTCGCCGACGGCCTCGAGTGCCGGGTGGAACGCCTCGACGACGGCATAGACCTCGACCCTATTGCAGGTCGAGACCAGCATCGCTTCGGAGATCGCCGGCGACTGGACGAGCGCTTCGACGAGTTTCGGACGCTCGGTGTCGGAGACGGTGAGTCGTTCGAGGACCGACACCGGAGCGCTCCGATGGGACACTCCGAACAACAAGACACTCACTGCATCGCCCGTTTCCCGCCCACCGAGCCGATAGCGCCCCTGCGGCGCCCTCGTGGTGGGCACATGTGTCTCCAGGCTAGATCACTGAGTGCCCGGATTGCACCCCAACCCGTAGGTGACAAGACAGACAGTAAGTCATCGGGCGGTTAACGGCGGGTGTCGAGATCGGCGCGCAGCCGAGGTTCGTCGACCTCCCAGTAGCTGTGTTCCTCGCCGTCGAGGACGATCACGGGCACTCGGTCGCCGTACTCGGCACGCGGAAACACCTCGCCCGCTTCAGCGGCCGCGTCGACGTCGATGATCGACGGTTCGATCCCGTAGTCCGCGAGAACGGTTCGCAGATGCTGCTCGGCTGCGGCGCACGCGTGGCATCCGGCACGCGTCATCAGTTCCACGGTGACGTTCATGGTCTCGATTGTGCCAGCGTGCTGCGGCGGTGTCGCTCAACGGAACCGCCGGGCGTCCGCCGCGATAGGCTGGCTGCAGTGCACGGTGGAGCTCCGCTCGCAACGAATGGGAGGTGGCCGATGAGCCGCGATTGGATCGATCCCGATCAGGAGATCGCCCCCGACGACCTCGAGGACGGCGACGATCTGCGCGAGGCGGCCGAGCTCGAAGCCGAGCAGTTCGACGTCGACCACGCCGAGGATCCCGACGGCGACGACGTCCGCCACGACCGCGACGGTGCGCGGCTGCACGTCGAGGACGTGACGTCCGACGACGAGTGGGAGGGGCCGACCGAGGACGACGAGTTCCATCGGATGACGGCGTGGCTCAACAAGCGGGCGGGCAGGTTCCGGCAGACCGCCGAGGAACTCCGTCAGACGCTGGCGGGCGAGGCGTCTGCGCGCGCCGCGATCGAGTCGCTCGGCAATCGGATCCACGTCGATCAGCCTGGGCAGGTGCGCGATCTGACGGCTGCCGCCTTCTTCGACGTCGACAACACCCTGGTGCACGGCGCGTCGATAGTCCTGTTCGCGCGCGGCCTGGCCCAACGCAAGTACTTCGCCTACAGCGACATCGCGAATGTGGCGTGGCAGCAGGTCAAATTCCGTCTCACCGGCCGGGAGAACATGGACGACGTCGCATCCGGTCGCGACAAAGCGCTGTCGTTCATCGCCGGTCGGGAGACTTCCGAACTCGTGCAGCTGGGTGAAGACATCTACGACGAGTTCATCGCCGACAAGATCTGGCCTGCGACCGCGGCCCTCGCGCAACGACACCTCGACGCGGGCCAACAGGTGTGGCTGGTGACGGCGACCCCCGTCGAGCTCGCACAGACCATCGCCAAGCGCCTCGGGCTCACGGGTGCTCTCGGTACCGTCGCCGAGAGCGTCGACGGACGGTTCACCGGGCGTCTGGTCGGCGACATCCTGCACGGCGCCGGCAAGGCGCACGCCGTCCGGTCCATCGCAGTACGCGAAGGCCTGGACCTGAAGCGCTGCACCGCATACTCCGACTCGCACAACGATGTCCCGATGCTCTCGCTGGTCGGCAACGCCGTCGCGATCAATCCGGACGCCGACCTCCGGGAGGTCGCTCGGGTCCGCGGCTGGGAGCAGTACGACTTCCGTACCGCCCGCAAGGCGGCGAAGTACGGAGCGCGTTCGGCGATGGTTCTCGGTGCGGCGGGCGGAGCGGCCGCAGCAGCGACGCGCGTTCTGCGCAAGCGGCGCTAGTCGCGCGACCTCACGGCGCCGGTCGCACCGTAGGAGCCGTCATCCCAGGTACACGCTGCCGCGCCTGCTCAGCATGCGGAACAGTGTCTGTTGGATCTCTTCGCGGACGTGGTCGGTGACGTCGAAGACGACCATCGGGTCGTCGGCGGCCTGTTCGTCGTAGCCGTCGGTGACGATCGGCTTGCCGAAGTGGATGTGCCACTTGGACGGCAGGGGGATGGCGCCGAGCGGGCCGAGCCACGGGAACAGCGGAGTCACCGGAAAATAAGGGAGACCGAGCGCCCGAGCCACCGGCTTCAGGTCGGCGATCATCGGATAAATCTCCTCGGAGCCGACGATCGACACCGGGACGATCGGAGCCTGGGTGCGGATTGCCGTCGTCACGAATCCGCCGCGCCCGAAACGCTGCAGCTTGTAACGGTCTTTGTACAGCTTGCCGATGCCTTTGTAGCCTTCGGGCCACACGGCGGTCAGTTCGCCGCGGCGCAGCAGCGCCTCCGCGTCGGTGTTGCAGGCGAGGGTGGCCCCGGCCTTGCGTGCCAGATCGCCGACGACGGGAGTCTCGAACGCCATGTCCGCAGCCAGAATCCGTAGATACCGCTCGTTGGGGTGGTTGTCGCGGACGGCGAGCGAGGTGATGACCGCGTCAACCGGGACCGACCCCGCATGGTTGGCGACGAGCAGCGCTCCCCCGGTCGACGGCAGGTTCTCGATACCGGTCACTTCGACGCGGAACCAGTTCTGGTAGATCGGCCGCAGCGCCGGAAACCAGACGGATTCGGCGAAGTGCGGGTCGAAACCGAAGTCGTCGACGGTGTAGTCGCCGGTCATGCGTTCCCGGATGAATCCCGATGTCGCGATGAGTGAGTCGGCGACCGCGCCGCGGATCCCACTGAGACTGAACAGCGGAGAGTGCGCGACGGGCGCCTCCGGCGTCGGCGGCGGTTCGTCGTTCAACTCGATCCCGTCTCGGAGCGGGGTGACCGGTGCCGGCGGGGGACCGAATCCGTCGGTGTTCGGGTGCCCCGCCGGGGCGCGACCTCCGCTTCGGGGGTCGGTGTAGAGGGCGATCACTTTCGCCGTCCGCGCATCGCCGGACTCGCCTGCTGGTGTCATCGTCCCCCCTCCCTGCTGTCGCGCCCTACACTCTGTCGCGTCGGCCGTGACGCCGCGCTAGTGCCCGGTGCTGTTGCGATGTGTGTCTCGGCGTCCATCGTACGTGCGCACAGCCGTGTCACTGCAGCGCGGTCGCTGCCACGACGGCCCGCGCTTCCAGGTCACGCCACGCGGTTGCGGGCACCAGCGGCGTGGTCTTTCCACGAGTGATGAAGTCGTCGAGGGTCTGCGCGGACGTGTACTTGGGTTCGAAGCCGAACTCGGTCCGCATCCGGGTGTTGTCCAGCACACGGCCGTACGTCAGATATGCGGTCGTACCCGTCCTCATCGACGGCAGCGAGCCGTCGCGCAGGACGCCGATGATCGGCTGGATCATGCTTGCGGCGACGGGCATCCGGATGTGTCCGGCTCGGCTCACCGCCTGGGCGAGGCTCACGATGCCGTCGCCCGCGACGTTGAACGTGCCGGGCCTCGCGTCGAGGGTGGCGTGTTCGAGTGCGGCCAGGGCATCCTCTTCGTGCAGGAACTGCAGCCGCGGCGAATAGCCGAACGCGGTCGGCACCACCGGCATCGACAAGTACGATCCGACGCGCGTCTTGATACGCGGACCCAGCATCGACTGGTACCGCAGGATCGTCACGTCGATGTCCTGCCGCCGACGCGCTAGACCGCGAACGTAGCCTTCCACGTCGATGAGGTCGCGACCGTAGCCTCCCTTGGGTTCCCGGCGCGCGCGGGTCCCTTCGGCGAACATGGCGGGATCACTGCTGCTCGCCCCGTAGACCATCGACGTGGAACGCAGAATGAGCCTCTTCACCGAAGGACTCCGCTGGCAGGCCGCACACACCTGCATCGAGCCGACCACGTTGAGTTCTTTGATGGCTGCCGAATGCTCTGCCGAGTCCATGATCGACGTGGCGGTGTGCACCACCGTGTCGACATCGTACGTGGCGATGGCCTTCGCGATGGCCGGCCGACGGATGTCCAGGCGCAGGAACTCGGCGCGTCCCATCCGCCGCATCAGATCTTTGCTCGGAATGCGGGAGTCGACGGCGACGACGCGCTCGATCGCCGGATTCGCCGCCAGACGCGCGACCAGGTACCCGCCGAGGAACGACGACGCACCGGTCACCAGGACCGAACGCGGGATGGCCGGCTCGTCGCCGTCAGATTCTCGCATCATGCGACCAGACTAAGGGGCTCGGCTCCGATCGACCAGCAGCCAGACCCAGCCAGCGCATTAGGTACCGATAACGAAGAACCCGCCCGGTGAGGGGCGGGTCTTCGATCACTTGCCGAGTTTACGACGCTGCACTCGTGTGCGGCGGAGCAGCTTGCGGTGCTTCTTCTTCGACATGCGCTTGCGGCGCTTCTTGATAACGGAACCCATGGGGCTCTCCCTCACGATCGATCGGATTACTTGCCGCCCCGTGGACCGGCAATGCTTGACGGGGCCGTCGCCGACTCATGACATCCTCGCGGATACCGGGGCGACAGCGACCTGGTGGTCGATCTTACCGCTCCGGTGAACACGAGACGAAATCGGGAGGCGATGGCACCCCGGCTCGAACCGGCTCGGACGTGCGTGAACCGCCTGCCGCACCGAGCGGCAGGCGGTGGTTCTCACGCGTTACGGGCGACTAGCCTGCGTCGAAGTACGACGTCTCCAGGTACTCGTGAACGGCCTTCGCATGCACGCGGAACGACCGTCCCACGCGAACTGCGGGCAGTTCTCCGTTGTGAACGAGTCGGTACACGGTCATCTTCGAGACGCGCATCAGGGATGCGACCTCTGCGACAGTGAGGAACTGCGACGCAGACGATGCGTTCGCAACTCCACGGTCGGCGAAGTCGTTCCGTTCTCCCGGCTTTTCTGCAGCCATGAATTTATAACCTCCGGTGCACGCATCGCGGCCACCGGCTTCCCCTCCGGCGGACATCAGACACGTACGTGCTGCGAGCAGCTTAGCGTGGCGGATGTGATTAGTGCGACGTGAGTGGCTTAAAAATAGCCGGATTCAGCGACGCAGGCTCCCGCTGATCGCCATCACCGCTGGCAGCGGCATTATTGCCCGCCGACAACCGATTCGGGTGTGAACGGCGATGCGGGCCGCGAACCCTCAACGTCGGGTCGACGTGCCATGCGTGCACTGGCCTCGGCACAGGCCGACGCCGCCTCGTTGACCGCGTGCCGCAGGCCGTGCCGCTCGAACTCGCGGAGCGCCGCCGCAGTGGTCCCGCCCGGCGACGTCACCGCCGCTCGAAGATCGACAGAGGTGAGCCCAGACTCCGCGAGGAGCACCCCCGCCCCCTTCACCGTCTGGACCGCGAGTTCGGCCGACTGCGCACGTGTGAGACCCAACGAGACGCCTGCGTCGATCATCGCCTCGACCATCAAGAAGAAGTAGGCGGGCCCCGAACCCGAGATCGCGGTGACTGCGTCGAGGGACTTCTCCGGGACCACCATCACCTTGCCGACCGTTTCCAGGAGTCGGACGGTGACCGCTACCTGATCGTCGTTCGCGTAGCGCCCTGGGCTGACCGCGCACATCGCCTCGTTGACCAGCATCGGCGTGTTCGGCATGACGCGGATGACCGGGGACCCGGCGGGCAGCGCCGCCTCGTAGCGGCTCGTCGGGAGCCCGGCAACGAGAGTCACCGTGACCCGCTCGTCGTCGCTGTTGTCGTCCGCCTTGCCCAGCGCCTGGAGGACGCCGTCGACGGCATCGGGCTTCACCGCGATGAACAGGACCTGCGCCCCGTCTGCTGCGTCGGCGATGTCGTCGGTGACGCGCACCCCGTAGTCGTCGACGATCTCCGCGGACCGCTCTGCGACGCGCTCCACGACCACCAGGTCGCGGATCGGCTTGCCCGAATTGATCAGACCGGCCAGAAGCGCCTCGCCGATCTTTCCCCCGCCGACGATCGCTACGCGCTCGCTCATGTGATCACTTGCCTTTCGTTGACTGAGACATCGGTGTCAGTTGGGAATCAGTGCCAGTTGTCGGGACTGTGCGACGACGGCCCCGGTCGAGTCGAGCACCACGTGATCCTCGTCGAACATGCCCTTGCCGACCTCATGCGTCGACGTCTCGAACCGCAGCCAGCCCGCGGCGGGCCTGCGTCGTACATAGGTCGTCAACTGCACCGTCGGCGCCCAACCGAACATTCCGAGGTTCATCAGTACCGGCGGCGACACGTCGCAGACCAGCACCGGGAAGTCGCGGTCCAGGTCGGCGTCTTGGTCGGCGGCGTCCTTCGGCCGAATCCATCCGCGGACCACCGGGTCGCCCCGTTCGCCACGTGCGGCGGCGAACGTCGCGGCGTCGAGCACCAGGTCGAGCGCCCGACCGAGGTGCATGATGCCGCCGAGCGCGGTGTCGTCGACCGTCAGGCCGTCGTCTGCGGGTTCGCTCGGCAGGCCGCCTAGCAGATCGGGTGCCCGGTAGATCGCATCGCCTGCGTCCACCCGTCCGAGAGTCACCGTGGACGACACCATGGTGCGTCCGCCCTGCGTCACGTCGACCTTGGCGAGACTCACCGTGCGTCCGCGTTTCACGATCGACACGGCGACGTCGACCTCCGCGGGATCGGGCGCCGCGAGATAGTCGCTGGCGACCGCGATCGCCGAGACCCCTTCCAACGCGGTACGCGCGTCGGGATCGGCGAGGTCGAGCAACGCCTCGCGGGCCGCCTTCGCGGCCAGCATCTGGACGCTGCCGCCGTGCACCTTCGGGCCTATCGTGAACGTCGGATCGATCCTCGCCCGGTAGACGAGGTCGTGCATACCCGTGTGGTCGGTCCGACGGAGATCGAGCAACTCTCCCAACTTGGTCATCGAATGCCTTTCACCACGTCGCGGTGCAAGTGGGTGCGAGCGAACTCCAGCGATCGCGCGAGCATCGCGGCACGTTCGTTCTTGGTCCGCGCCGATGTGGTGTGCACCTCGAGCACCACGGAGCCGTCGAAGTCGCCTGCGGCGAGACCGTTGCATATCTCTATGCACGGCTGTGAGCCATCTCCCGGGATCAGGTGCTCGTCGTGCGCGGCACCGGTTCCGTCGGTCAGATGCAGGTGTTTGAGGCCGGAGCCCATGCGCGCGGCCATCGCCAGCGCATCGTGGCCTGCGGTCGCGACATGCGATAGATCGAGGGTGTAGTTGTCATAACCGCTCAGGGTCGGGTCGATGGGTTTACCGAACGCCGACGCACTGACCCCCGGCCCGCCGCGGCGGGCCATGCGCTGCGACGACGTCGAGCCGCCGCCGAACAGCCGGTCGGCCCGCATCGGGAACATGTTCTCCACCGCGACAGATATCCCGGACGACGCTTCGAGCCCGGTGACGAGGTCGTCGAATGCGGCCACGTAGTCGCGTTGCCAGCGGAACGGCGGATGCACGACGACGGTCGAGGCCCCGAGGTCCTCCGCGGCCTGCACCGAGCGCACTAGCTTGGCCTTCGGATCGCGCCCCCACACGCGCTGCGAGATCAGTAGACACGGCGCATGCACCGACAGCACCGGGACCTGGTACTTCTGCGACAGGTAGGCGACCTGGCCGACGTCCTGGCTGACGGAGTCTCCCCAGACCATGAGTTCGACGCCGTCGAAGCCTAAGTCAGCTGCGTAGCCGAACGCCGCCTCGGTGTTCTGCGGATACACGGAGGCCGTCGAAAGGCCGACCGGGATCTGGAACTGCAATCGGGTCAAGGCGCGCGCACTACGGTTGCGCCGCGAGTAGGACGAGCGGCCCGATGGTCACCACCATGCCGACGCCGAGCGCCAGCAGAGTCGTCGGCAGATCCCGCTTACGCAGGATGTGAGCGAACGTGACGATTGCAAAGATCACGACGATGGCCAAGATCAGCGCCAGATAGACGTACCGCTTCCAGAGTTCGGTGAATCCCCAGAACAGGCCGGCGCCGACTGCGAGGCCGAGAATGAGCTCGCCGACGAACACCAGCCACCCCAGTACCGGCGACGTGCCCTCCGACTCGGTGCCGTCCTCCGCGTGCGTGCCCTCGTCGGTGTCACCGGCGGTGGCCGAACGCTCCGGGACCGTGCGGTCCGGCGCCGTGTGAGCAGCGTCGTGCGTGCCTGCGCCACGCGCCTCGGGGTCGCGGACGTCAGGATCACGGACGTCGGGGCCCACCGGTTCGATCGTCTGTGTCGGTTGCTCACCTAGCGCCACGGCCCCGGCGGGCTGCTCGGCGTCCTTCTGCCCGGTCTTGTTCTGGCCGACCTCCTCTGGCTCGGGCGTGTCCTTCTCCGCCCGGCGAGCGGCCTTCCGCTCGGCTTTCCGCGCCTTGCGCGCAGCACGACCGCCCAGGATGGAGCCGCCCGCCGCCACCGCGCCTACCGCGCCCGCGACCTTCGACGTCTTCGCGCCACCGCTCGAATCGGCGTCGTCGTCCGACACGTCTTCGGAGCGGGCACCGGTCTCGTCATCGGGGTCGGTCTCATCCTCGACGGTGTCATCGCCGCGCCGATCATCCGCGCGATCGTCGACCACCGGGATCGTCGCCGTCTCTTCGAACGGAGACGACTCGTCGGCGCGGCGCACCTGAATCATCGAAGACGAGTCGGCCTGGACGCTGCGGTACTCGGTAGCAGGCAGATCCTGGTCGAGGAAGTCGTCAGCGTCGGCTGCGCGAACACTGCCGGGCTCCACGTCCGGGTTATCGGACACCACGGGAATGATGCCTGTCACGGCGTTCGCATCCGATCCGCGATCGGATGTCGTCGGCGGCGAGTAGCCAGGCATCCCGCTTGCGCCGATCGTCCGGGACGCTCTGGAGCCGTCAGCCTTCTCAGGCGCCCGGTACGACGGCATTCCCGACGCGGTCGGGCCTGCCGTCGAGGGGTCGCGCCGATCGGTGCGTCGCACCGACATCGACTCCGAGCGGGGAAACGCGTCGTCGCCTTCGGATCGCGCGATCAGCTCGGACACGGTGATCGGCTTCGACTCCGGTTCGGATTTGTCCGCCATGTGGTGGCTCCGTCCTAGTCGTCAGTTGATGGTCTGGTGTTGCTCTGGCCTGGTGCTGGGGTCGAGATCAAGCGATGGTCATGGCGCCTGCGGGCTCGGAATCGAGGCGACGCAGGATGACCCCTTCCCGCAGTGCCCACGGACAGATATCGAGTGTATCTACTCCGAGTGCGCGCATCGCGGTCTCGGCGATCAGCGCGCCAGCCACAATCTGTGGAGCGCGGTCGGCACTGACCCCTTCGAGCTCGGCGCGGTCGGCCGTCGTCATCCTCGAGATGAAGGCGGTGAGCTGCCGCAGACCACTCACCGTCAGCGTCCGTTTGACGCGCGGACCGGCACCGGACGGCGCGGCTCCGGTCAGTCGAGCGAGCGAGCGAAAGGTCTTCGACGATCCGACTGCGAGATCGGCCTTGCCTGGGGCGCGCAACTGCTTGGCAGGCTCTTTCAGTTCGGCGTCCAGCCAGTCACGGAGCACGGAGACGCGACGTCGGCTCGGCGGGTCGCCCTGCAGCCATTCGCGGGTCAGTCGACCCGCACCGAGCGGCAGCGAGAGCGCCACATCCGGCTCCTCGTCGACGCCGTTGGACATCTCCAGGCTTCCGCCGCCGATGTCCAGCGCGAGGATGCGCCCGGCACTCCAGCCGTACCAACGCCGGACGGCGAGCGAGGTGAGGCGAGCTTCGTCGACACCGTGCAGCACTTCGATGTCCAGACCCGAAGCCTCCTTGACCTTCCGGAGGACGTCGTCGCAGTTGGTCGCGTCCCGGACGGCGGACGTCGCGAACGCCATGATCTGTTCGCACCCCGACGAGTTCGCGATCCGCGTGAACTCGGTCGTCGTGTCGACGAGCGCCTTCGACCCCGAATCGCGCATTCGGCCGTCGTCATCGATTTCCTCGGCCAGCCGCAGCACAGCCTTGGTCGAACTCATCGGACTGGGATGACCACCCCGATGCGCATCGACAACCAGTAGATGCACGGTGTTGCTGCCCACGTCGAGCACTCCTAGTCGCACCGGTTCAAACTACTCGGCGATGCACATCGACGCGAGTCAAGACTACGGTGGACGCGCAGTGTCGAGAGGATTCACCGTGTCACCACAGCAACCGAAGCCAGCCCCCGCACCCGAAGTCGGCCTCGACTTCGCGCGCGAGTGGTACGAGTTCGTCGACCCAGCCGACCCCGAGCACCTCGTCAGTGCGGACCTCACCTGGCTGTTGTCGCGGTGGACGTGCGTATTCGGCACGCCGGCGTGCCAGGGCATCCTCGCCGATCGCCCCGACGACGGGTGCTGCACTCACGGCGCGTACCTGACCGACGACGACGATCGTGCGCGTCTCGCCGCGGGTGCGGCGATGCTCTCGCCCGACGACTGGCAGTTCTACACCGAGGGGTCGGGCGACGACTCGCTCGGACCGAACGGCTATCTGGAGGAGAACGAGGATCTCGATGGTGAATTGGCGCTCAAGACGCGGATATACGACGGCGCGTGCATCTTCCTGAACCGGCCGGGGTTCGCCGCCGGGCAGGGGTGTGCGTTGCACTCGATGGCGTTGCGCACCGGCGTCGAGCCGCTCACCGTCAAACCCGATGTCTGCTGGCAGCTTCCGATGCGACGCGAACAGGACTGGGTGGCCCGACCCGACGGTACCGAGATCCTGAAGACCACGCTCACCGAGTTTGATCGACGCGGGTGGGGCGAGGGCGGACACGACCTCGACTGGTACTGCTCGGGGTCGCCGGACGCCCACACCGGTGCGACGCAGGTGTTCGAGTCGTATCGCCCCGAACTCGTCGAACTGATCGGCGAACCCGCCTACGAGGTATTGGCCGACGCCTGTCGTCGTCGCGACCAACTCGGCCTCGTCGCCGTGCATCCGGCGACCGCAGCCGCCACCTCCCGTGGCGAGCGGGACCTGAAGTACGAGCGAATGTAGATTCTCAGGCCTCGAACTTGTATCCGAGCCCGCGGACGGTGATGAGGTGGCGTGGCTGCGACGAGTCGGGTTCGACCTTCGACCGCAAACGCTTGACGTGGACGTCGAGAGTCTTGGTGTCGCCGACGTAGTCGGCTCCCCACACGCGGTCGATCAACTGGCTGCGCGTGAGGACTCGACCGGAGTTGCGCAGCAGGTATTCGAGAAGATCGAACTCCTTCAGCGGCAAGGTGAGTTCGTCGCCGTCGACACTCACCGTGTGACGCTGCACGTCCATCCGCACCGGGCCGACCTCGATGACACCGATCGCGGCGTCCTCATCGTCGGCGACGACTCCGCCGCGGCGCAGCACCGCGCGAATGCGAGCGATCAGCTCCCGCGCCGAGTACGGCTTGGTCACATAGTCGTCCGCGCCGAGTTCGAGCCCGACCACCTTGTCGATCTCACTGTCGCGGGCGGTCACCATGATCACCGGCGTCGCCGACTTGGCGCGGATGGACTTGCAGATGTCGGTGCCCGACACTCCTGGGAGCATCAGGTCGAGCAACACGATGTCCGGGCTGATTCGCTCGAACGCAGGGAGCGCCTGCGTTCCGTCATTGACGATGCTCGCCTCGAAACCCTCCTTGCGGAGCAGGAAGGCCAACGGGTCGGCCAGTGATTCTTCATCTTCGACGATCAGTACATGCGTCAACGCGACTGTTCCTCTGATTGGTCCGGGTTCTGTTCGATGGGTATGTAGAGGCTGAACGTGGAACCGGTCCCCGGCCTGCTCCACAACCCGATGTGCCCACCGTGGCTGGCTGCCACGTGTTTGACGATAGCCAAGCCGAGTCCGGTACCGCCGGTGGCACGCGACCTCGCCTTGTCCACACGATAGAACCGTTCGAAGACACGTTGTTGATCGGCAATCGCAATGCCGATTCCGCGATCGGTGATTGCGATGCATGCCATCGGCATGTCATCGATGACGACTTCCTTACGGCTCACCGACACGACGTCGCCCGTCGGCGAATGATTGATGGCGTTGACGAGGAGGTTACTCAACGCGGTGAGGAGCAGCGTCCGATCGCCCCTCACCGACAAACCGCTCGGGTCGTCGGCGACCAGGTCAATCTCGGCGACCTCGGCGGAGACTCCCGCGTTCGCCACCGCGTCGTCGACGAGCGAGTCGACGTCCACATCGACGAGGTCGGCGACTCTGCCGTCCTGCAGTTTGGACAGCCCGATGAGTTCGTTGACGAGGGACCCCATCCGGGTCGCCTCTTTCAGGACGCGGCGCCCGAAGTGTTCGACGGCACGCGGGTCATCACGCGATTCGAGCATCGCCTCGGCCATCAGGCTGATCGCGCCGAGGGGCGTCTTCAACTCGTGGGAGACGTTCGCGGCGAAGTCGCGGCGGGTTGCCTCCACTCGTTGGTTCGTCGAGTCGTCGTCGCCGTAGACGAGGACGAACCGTTCGCCGTTCATCTCGGCGAGGCTCGCGACGCACCGGACGGTGTCGACCGGGCGTGGAACCGCCCGCCCCGTCGAGACGAAGCCGAGGGTCGAATGCGGTGGCGAGAAGTCGAACCGACGGTCCGCTCCGGTCGACATCACTTCGGCGACGCCTTCGGCGATGGCGTCGGCGAGGACGCCGCGGACCATACCCAGTTCGGTGGCACGGTCATTGAACATCACGACGGTGTGGAATTCGTCGACGACCACGATCCCGGTCTCGGCCTCGGCGACCATCAGGGCGAGCAGATGGGTGCGCGACAGGTCGGTCGTCCCTGCGGAGTCGGCGCTGTTTCCGCCCATGTCGCGGGCATCGACTCGCGCCGGACCGAACCGGCCGTTCGATGTGGCGCCATCGATCAAGCGGTCACCGCTGGTTTCGGACACAGCCGCGATCTTACGGTCACCGCCTGGAGTTCGCAGCCTGGGCAGCCAGTCTTCGCCGTCCATTCACGCCGAGGCAACGCTGGTTACTCGCACATGAACTCTCGATGATCCGGGAGCACCCGCACGTCACTTCGCGACGAGGTCGGCGTACTCCGGATGCTTGTCGAGGTAGCTGGCGACGTATGAGCAGACGGGGACGACGCGCCGCCCGTTAGCGCGAATGTCGTCGAGTACCTGCTTGACCAGTTCTGCTGCGAAACCTCTTCCGCCCCACTGGTCGTACACGACCGTATGGGTGAGCGCGAGGTTGTCACCGTCGGTCGTGTAGTCGATGTATCCGACTTCGACCGTGCCATGTTCATCGTCTGCGAGGTCAGCGCGGTAGCGCTCACGCTCGGCCAGATGTGTCACCGAAATCGTCGCGTCTGCCATATCTCCAATGTAGCCGAGGTCACCGACTGCGCGCACCGATTGCGGACCCGATGAACGGCTACTTCCCGCCCTGGGCGGCGACCGCTGCCGCTCCGGCTGCTGCGGCCTCCGGATCGAGGTAGACACCGCCCGGCGTGATCGGCCGCAGGTTCTCGTCGAGGTCGTACCGCAGCGGGTTGCCGGTCGGAATGTTTAGTCCGGCGATGTCGGCGTCAGAGATCCCGTCGAGGTGCTTGACCAAGGCCCGCAGCGAGTTGCCGTGTGCGGCGATCAGCACGGTCTTACCGGCGCGGAGGTCCGCTTCGATCGTCTCGGTGTAGTACGGGATGAAGCGCTCGACGACGTCGAGCAGGCATTCGGTGAGAGGTACGTCGATGCCGTCGTAACGCGGATCGCCGACCTGGCTGTACTCACCGTCGGCCTCAATCGCGGGCGGCGGAGTGTCGTAGCTGCGGCGCCACAGCATGAACTGCTCGTCGCCGTACTTGGCCTTGGTCTCCGCCTTGTTCAGCCCCTGAAGCGCACCGTAGTGGCGTTCGTTGAGTCGCCAGTCTCGGACCACTGGAATCCAGTGACGGTCAGCGGTATCGAGCGCGATCTGCGCGGTCGAGATGGCCCGACGCAGCAGCGACGTGTAGAGGATGTCGGGAAGCAGATCGTGCTCGGTGAGCAACTCTCCCGCGCGGACCGCTTCGGCGCGGCCCTTTTCGGTCAGCGCGACGTCCACCCAGCCGGTGAACTGGTTGGACGCGTTCCATTCGCTCTCGCCGTGACGCATCAGGATCAAGGTGCCGTTACTCATGCAGGCCAGTTTTCCATACCGCCCACACATTCCTCCCGGCCGAGTAGGCCGACCGTCGACTTCTTCGGGCGGCACGCGGGCGGACGCGAAGATCAGCCGCGCGTCTGGTCACGACCTCGCTCGATGACCGAGGCGCGGCGATCGGCCACCACCGACGGATCGAAGGTCTTCTTCCATTCCGCGTCCGTCGCCTGTTCGACGGCCAGCGCCGGGTCGAGGAGGTGCCGTTCGGCGCGACGGTACGACGCGAGCAGCCTGCGCACGCCGGATCGGTCGTTGCCCGCGATGGTCGATGCGACCTGAAGGGCCTGCTCCATCAGCGACTCGTGCTCGACCACTTCGGTGACCAGTCCGACGCGCAGGGCCGTCTGGGCATCGAGGAAATCTCCGGACAGACTCATCCGCAGTGCGAACGCGCGGCCGACGACGGCGGGAAGCCGAGCCGTCATCCCCCAACTGGGAACGAGGCCCAAGCGGGCGTGGGTGTCGGCGAATCTGGCCTTCTCGGATGCGATCAGGAAGTCGCAGGCGAGCGCCACCTCGAGGCCGCCGGTGACGGCTGCGCCGTTGATCGCTCCGATCACCGGTGTGGACATCGGAGCCCACGGGTGGCCGAACGGGACGTCTGGGGCCGGTTCGGCCGTGAGGTTGTCGCCGGTTGCCCCGAGCTCCCGCAGGTCCAGTCCGGCGCAGAACGCCGGATCGGTTCCGGTGAGAACGACGACGTCCACGTCGTCGTCCGACCCCGCCCTGGCCTGCGCTCGCTGCAGGTCGCGGATCAGTCCGCTGGTCAGCGAGTTCCGCGCGTCTGGCCGATTCAGTCGGAGCACCCGAACGCGCCCATGCTGCTCTTCGATCAGGACCTTGCCGTCTGTCATGTTCAATGCTCCTAACCTCGCAGGTCGCTACCGAGGGTCGTGCCCGCCGTCGACTTCGGGACGGCCGCTCGGGACTGCGTCCTCGGACGGTTCACCGACCGCGTCGAGTGCGGCGGCATCGGCGAGCGGCGCGATCTCAGGCAGGTCGTCCGGATCGATGAGGTGCGCGAACGCCTCCAGGTTCTTCATCGATTCACCGCGAGATACGCGCCACGCCCACTCCCTTTTGATCGACGTGAGGAAGCCGATCTCGAGGATTTGATTGAAGTCGCCGTCTGCGGCTTCGAGGACCTGTCCGAGGACCCGATCGATCTCGTCGCGGCTCACCGCCTCCGCCGAGATCCGGCCCACTAGGTAGATGTCGCCCGCGTTGTCGAGCGTGTAAGCCACGCCGTACAACCGCCGATTCCGCTTGAGCAGGTATCTGTACACGGATTCGAATTCCTCGTCCGGCCGACGGCACACGAACGCCTCCACCCGGACACCGTGGATCCCGGCGGTGAGAAGGACCGTCGTCTTGAGCTTGCGTTCGCCGGGGAGTTCGACGACGAGGTGCTCTGACTTCGCTCCCCCCGACGATCGCCGCGTGAAGTCGATACCGCTCTCGGCGAGCGCTGCCCGCAACTGCTCGGTGTAGTCCGTCGTGCTCATCTGATCTCCATTCGTCGATCGGTCACAATCACACAGTCAACCGGGTGCGACCGCGACGCCGACGCAGACCGAAGCGTCCGACCAGCCGACTACCCGGCCCGCGGTACCCGACGAGCGCACGGTCGTAGCTGGCCAACAGCGCATCTGTGGTGTGCTCCCAGGAGAACTTCTGGGCGTGGACTGCGGCGCGAGTCCCCATGGCGCGCAGACCGTCCGGGTCTCCGAGCAGTTCGGCCAACCTGTCCGTCCACTCGCCGATGTCGTGGCTGGGAACGAGGCGCCCGGTCACTCTGTCGTGGACGGCGACACCGAGGCCGCCGACGTCGGCCGCGAGAACGGGGATCCCGCAGGCCTGCGCTTCGACGGCGACGAGGCCGAAGCTCTCGGAATAGCTCGGCACCGAGACGAGGTCGGATGCCCGATACACCTGGGCGAGGTTCTCGGGGGCCTGCGGCGGCAGGAACGTCACACGATCTGAGACACCGAGTTCGGCTGCCAGTTCGATGAGGCTCTCCGGCAGCCCGAGGCCGTTGCCGGATGGCCCGCCCACGACGAGCAGGCGCAGACGGCCGGTCGAATCCGCGTGGATCAGCGGCGCGATCGCGCGCAACAGCACGTCGGGCGCCTTCAGCGGTTGAATGCGGCCGACGAATGTCACGAGCACGTCGTCCGGGTCGAGTCCGAGCCTCGCGCGCGCCGCGAGCTTGGATCCGGGCGAGTACCGGTCGAGGTCGGCTCCGGGTACGACGACGTCGACGCGAGCCGGATCCGCGCCGTACAGATCGATGAGTTCGGTGGCCTCGGTCGGCGTGTTCACCACGAGCAGGTCGGCCTCGTCGACCACCTGTTGTTCACCGATGACCCGCATAGCGGGCTCGGCGGTATCGCCGATGGCGAGCGATGCATTCTTGACGGCCGCGAGAGTGTGCGCGGTGTGCACCAGAGGGACGCCCCAACGGTCGCGCGCCAGCCAGCCGACCTGCCCGGACAGCCAGTAATGGGAGTGGATCAGGTCGTAGTAGCCAGGGTCTTGGGCCGCTTCGGCACGCAGCACGTTGGCGGAGAAGGCGCACAGCTGACCGGGGAGGTCACGCTTGTCGAGGCCGTCGAACGGTCCGGCAGCGACGTGTCGCACGGTGACGCCCGGGGCCGCCTCGACGCTCGGCTCGTCGGCCGACGACGTCGCACGCGTGAAGATCTCGACTTCCACCCCGCGCCTGGCCAACCGCGTCGCCGTCTGCCACACGTAGACGTTCAGCCCGCCGGCGTCGCCGGTCCCCGGCTGAGCGAGCGGCGACGTGTGCACCGAGATGAGTGCCAGACGTCGCGGGAGGTGTCGACCCGTCATGGACTCCAGCGTAACCACCGACGGAACCGACCACCGGTCGCGGTGACCGATGCACGTTGACGCATCGCTTCGACAAATACTCTGCGCGCGCTCTATTATTTTCGGTAACGATTGTCATTACTTTTCAGCCCTGATTCTGGAGTCGCACACCGTATGCCTTCCGCACGTCGCTTCCGCCTGGCCGCAGCCCTTGTGTCGGTCACCGCACTGACCACCGCCCTCGCCGCATGCAGCGGCGACTCGGGCCCGCAAGAGACCGATCACCCCGTCGTCGTCGCCTCGACAGACGTGTGGGCGTCGGTCGCGAGCGCGGTCGCGGGTGACAACGCCGACGTGACCGCACTGTTCGATATGCCCGGCGGTGACCCGCACGAGTTCGAGCCGACCAACGCCGACGCGGCTCGCGTCCTCGACGCGAATGTGATCGTGATGAACGGCGGGCACTACGACGCCTACATGGAACGCATCGCCGCCGACGCCGAAGGACGCAAGGTCACCGCTCTCGACGACGACGAGCACGACCACGAGCACGGTGACGGTGACGAACACGACGCCGATGGCGACGAGGACGCCCACGACCACGATCACGAGGCCACCGAGCACGCCTTCTACACACTGCCGGTCGTCGCCGACACCGCCGACGAGATCGCCGAGTCACTCGCCGAGGTCGCACCATCCCACGCGGACGAGTACCACGCGAACGCGAAAGCGTTCCGCACCGAGATCGACGGACTGCGCGACCGAATGAGCAAGCTGGGAACCGCCCATCCGAACACCCGCATCGCAGCCACCGAACCGCTCGCCACGACGCTACTGGGCGAAGCTGGGATCACCGACATCGCACCTGCCGGATTCACCTCCGCCGTCGAAGAAGGGCAGTCGCCGTCGGCCGCTGATCGGGCGGCGTTCGACGACCTGCTGCGCAACCACAAGGCGTCCGCGCTGATCTACAACGTCCAGTCGGTCGATCCGGCGACCGAATCCGTGCTGTCGACGGCGAAGTCGGCTAACGTGCCGGTCGTGGAGTTCACCGAATCGTTGCCCGAGGGCGCCAACAGCTATGTGGCATGGCAGTCGGCTCAGATAGCCAGTCTGGAGAAGGCACTGAACGCGTGAGTGACGCAGTACTTCGCTTCGCCGGGTCCAGGTTGTCGTTCGACGCCCGGACCCTGTGGCGCGGCTTGGACTTGGATGTGGCTCCCGGAGAGTTCATCGCAGTGCTCGGCCCGAACGGATCTGGCAAGACGACGCTCCTTCGAACCGCCTTGGGCCAGGTCGACCTCAGCGACGGCTCCGTGTCGGTGAACGGCCGCGTCGGCTACATCCCCCAGCAGCACGCAGACGACTCGGACACGATGATGCTCCGCGGCCGCGACCTCGTCGGATTCGGCGCAGACGGCTCGTCGTGGGGCATGGGCCTGCGCGGACTGCGGGCACGTCGCGCCCAGGTCGACGCCGCTCTCGCCGAGGTCGACGCGACCCGCTTCGCAAACACCGCGGTCGGCCTGCTCTCCGGAGGCGAACAGCAGCGCCTGCGGATCGCCCAGGCGTTGACCCGCGACCCGGCGATCCTGTTGTGCGACGAACCACTGGCGAGCCTGGATCTGACGAGCCAGCAGGTGGTCGTCGATCTGCTCGACGCGCGGCGGCGTCGATCGAACACCGCCGTCCTGTTCGTCACACACGAGTTGAACCCGGTGCTGCCGTTCGTCGACCGGGTGCTCTACCTGGCCGACGGCCGCTTCCGGGTCGGGACCGTCGACGAGGTGATGAACTCGACGACCCTGACCGAGTTGTACGGGAGCCCGATCGAGGTCGTCCAGATCGGCGGCCGACTCATCGTGGTCGGCGGCGAGGACTCGCATCATTGCGTGGAGCACGGGTACGCCGACGAGGCGATCTCGTGACGTCGACGCCCGTCGCCGCGAGCATGGGGCAGTTCTTCGAATTCTCCGAGACCGGCCACCTGCTGTCGTACGAGTTCGTCCAACAGTCGCTGCTCGCGATCGCCCTTCTCGGACTCGTCGGCGGCGTCCTTGGACCGATGATCGTCGCGCGCCAGATGAGTTTCGCGGTGCACGGCGCGGCCGAGTTGTCGTTCACGGGCGCGGCAGCAGCGCTGCTGGCAGGTGTCGGAGTCAACATCGGCGGCGTGATCGGCGCGGTCCTCGCCGCAGCAGTCTTCGGGCTATTGGGTCAGCGTGCGCGCGAACGAGATTCGGTGATCGGCGTCGTCATGGCGTTCGGCCTCGGTCTCGGCGTCCTCTTCTTGTCGCTACACGGACGTGTCGGGCAGGGTTTCGCCCTCCTCACCGGCCAGGTGGTCAGCGTCGGCACGAACGGCCTGATCGCCGTCAGCGTGACGGCGGCCATCGTCCTCGTCGTCTACGCAATCATCTACCGACCGCTCCTGTTCGCGAGTCTGGACCCGAGGGTCGCCGAGACCGCGGGCGTGCCCACCCGCCTGCTGTCGGTGGTGTTCGCGATCCTCGTCGGGCTGGCGGCAGCACAGGGCGTCCAGATCATCGGGGCCCTGCTCGTGATGAGCCTATTGATCACCCCGGCGGCCGCAGCGTCCCGGCTGACCGCGAATCCGACCACGGTGCTCATCCTCTCGGTCGTGTTCGCCGAAATCGCCGCCGTCGGCGGGCTCGTCTTGTCCCTCGCTCCGGAGCTGCCGGTGTCGGTGGCCGTCACGACGATTTCGTTCGCCATCTACGTCATATGCCGTCTCGTCGGGATGCGACGCCGGGACTGACCGGCGATCCGGGCGCGCCTATCCCTCTTCGGCGAAACCCGGGTTGCACCTCGCCGAGATCATCTCGCTCGCGGAGACGACGGGCCGGTCGGGTTCCAGGTTCCAGCTCGGCTTCTCCGGATCGACGAGGCGCGCGAACGTCCAATGGCAGTCGAACTGGGCGCGCATCCCCGCGCTGTCCGCGTCCGGGTGCAACACGAGGACCTCTTTCCAGGCCTCGTCGCCAGTCGTGTCACCGGAGACGTTCCGCCCGTTTTGAGTCGGTCGGATCTGCAGGCTCGGTCCGACCTCTGTGTCGACCCAATCGGCGCCCTCGATATACGGCGGTGGAAGCGTCGGCGGCGCAGGGGAGGTCGAATGCGGGGAAGGGGAACTGGTCGTCCCACTCGAAGTCGCGGACGTCGCGGCAGAGACGTCAGGCGCAGCGGACGACGTATCACCGCCATCGCTCTCGTCGTCGCCGCATGCTCCGACCATCAGCACCGACGCGCAGGCCAGCGCCGACACCGCGGCCCGTCGCCGATTCACCCGCCGACCGCCAGATGCACGCGTTCCCACGCGCGGCGGCGACCGCCGTCGGGATCGGACACGACGTACGACGGATCGTCGAGGACCATCACACGGCGGTCGTCGAGGGTGTAGCGCGGCCAACTGGGCGACGGAACGCCCTTACGCGCGAACCAACTCCAATGCGACTGGACGGTCGCGGTGATACGCCTAGTCGACGCCCAACTGCCTGCCGCTGCCAGCCCCGCCCCGATCGGGTCGCGGTAGGTACCGAACACCGCGAAGAGTTCGGTTGCGTGGGTCGCGCCGATGCCGGCGAGGTTCAACGAGGCAGGTGCGTAGTCGTAACGGTAGACGTACGTAGGCGCGTGCTCGCTGTGGTAACTGGCGAACATCTGCGTCGGTATCCAGAACGTGGCGTCAGCAGCCAGTCGGACGTGGTCGCGGGTACCCGGATAGAGCGCTCGCACCTCGGCTTGGATCTCCGGATCGTCGATGCCGATGAACGCCTGGGACCCGTCGGGCAGGATGTTCCAGAAGCGAGCGAACAGTTCTCCCTCGTCCTTGTTGTGGCCGATCATCAGCGGAACGGGGTGCGTCTTGCCGTCGCGTGCGGCGTGCGTAGGCCGCTGCGGAAGATAGTCGCCGTCGACGGTCGGCGCGAACGGCATCGGATCGGACAACTGCGCGGCGCGAGCGAATCCGAGCAGTCTGTTTCCCGCGCGCACCAAGTCCATCCCGGACGCGTCGTCGACCACCCGTGCGACGACCTCTGGATCCAACGGCGGCTCGGTGCGCTCGGCGCCGTCACGCCTCGTCGGATCGATGAGCAGCCGGACGAACTCGTCGGCATAGACCTGTGCGTTCTCCTTGTCGACCACCAGGTCCGGGGCGGGGCTCTGCGAGATCGCTCCTGCGAACAGCCCGCCGGCCGCGGGCGTCGACAGCAGCGTGATCGCCGCCGATCCTCCCGCGCTCTCCCCGAATACTGTCACGCGGTCGGGGTCGCCGCCGAACGCTGCGATGTTTTGCTGCACCCATTCGAGCCCGGCGACCATGTCGCGCAGGCCGAGGTTCGACTCGAACCTACGCTCCGGCGTCGAGTAGTCGGTCAGGTCGAGGAAGCCGAGCGGCCCCACGCGGTAGTTGACGGTCACCACGATCACATCACGCGACCGTGCGAGGTAGGCACCGTCGTAGATCGGAGTGGACGTGCTGCCCAGAATGTAGGCGCCGCCGTAGTTGAACACCATCACCGGGCGCGGCGTCGGCGACACGGTCTCGGGCATGAAGACGTTGAGGGTGAGGCAGTCTTCGTGCCGAGGCTGGAAGCGTCCGAGCCCCCGCGCGGTGAAGAGCTTGTCCTGGACGGGGGCGTTTCCGTAGTCACCGCAGTCGAGCACGCCGGGCCACGGTACGACGGGTTCCGGTGCCCGCCAACGCCACGGGCCCACGGGCGGCGCCGCGAACGGAATACCCTTCCAGGCGAGTGTTCCCTTGCGTCCGCCGCGGCCGCGTCGCCCTTGCACCGCGCCGTCGGCGATCGTCACCGTCGTGCCCATTACTGCCATGCGCCCACACTATAGACGCCCGCAGAACGGACAGGATTAGGCTTGAAGGATGGGTCCTACCGACGTCATCGACCTCAACGCCGACCTCGGGGAGGGAGTCGGAGACGACGCGGCGATCATCGGGCTCATCAGCAGCGCCAACATCGCATGCGGATTCCATGCGGGCACCCCGACGATCCTGCGCGATACGTGCGCGATGGCCGTCGACTCGGGCGTCCGGATCGGCGCACAGGTCTCCTACCCGGATCGGTCCGGTTTCGGTCGACGGTTCATAGACGTGGCGAGTGACGATCTGATCGCGGACCTCCTCTACCAAGTGGGCGCACTCCGCGCTCTTGCCGAATCCGTCGGTGGCACAGTCGAGTACGTGAAGCCACACGGAGCGCTCTACAACACTGTGGTGCACCACGAACAGCAGGCTCGGGCGGTGGTCGATGCCGTCCGGCAGGTCGGCCTGCCGTTGATGTGCCTACCGGGTTCGGCTGCTCAGCGACTCGCGCTCGATGTCGGCGTACCGGTGATCACTGAGGCCTTCGCCGATCGCGGCTACACGCCGGGCGGAACACTGGTGCCTCGCACCGAATCCGGTGCACTGCTGCACGACTCGACGGCGATCGCCGACCGCGTGGTGACACTCGCACGGACCGGACGGATCTCCGCGGTCGACGGCTCCTTGATCGACGCGCAGGCGACGTCCGTGTGCCTGCACGGCGACACCCCCGGGGCGCTCGACCACGCACGCGCGGTGCGAAGGGCATTGGCTGCGGCCGACATCGACGTGCGCGCTCGATGAGAACCCGCGCCGTCCCACAGTCGACGCGCGGGGTCATCGCCGGATTCGCCGCGTACGGCAGCTGGGGTCTGTTCCCGCTGTTCTTCGACGCGCTCCGACCGACCGGACCGTGGGAGATCCTCGCCCACCGCATCGTGTGGACTCTGCTGTTGTGCGTCGCCGTGTTGACGATCATGCGGGACTGGACGTGGATCGCCCGCCTGCGCGGGCAGCGACGACTGTTGGCGGGCGTGACCATCGCCGCGTTCCTGATCGCGACCAACTGGGTCGTGTACGTCGCCGCGGTCACCTCCGGCCATACGAGCGACGCCGCGCTAGGCTACTTCCTCAATCCGCTGGTCACTGTCGCGCTGGGCGTCGTGGTGCTCCGCGAGCGGCTCCGTCCGCTCCAGTGGGCCGCGGTCGCCGTCGGCGTCGCCGCAGGCCTCTACCTGGCGATCGCGGGCGGCACGGTTCCGCTCACCGCACTGGTTCTCGCACTCTCGTTCGCTGGCTACGGACTTGCGAAGAACAAGGTCGGAGCTCGCCTCCCGGCACTGCACAGTCTCACGCTGGAGACCGCGATTCTGACCCCTCCCGCGCTGGTGGTCTTCGTGATTCTCGCGAGCACGTCGACCGGCTTGGACTTCGACGATCACGGTGCCGGGCACGCCGTACTGCTTGCGCTGTCCGGAGTCGCGACCGCAGTGCCGCTATTGCTCTTCGCTGCGGCCGCTCGGCGCATCGCGCTCGTCACCGTCGGATTGATTCAGTTCGTCACCCCGATCGTGCAACTCCTCTGCGCGGTGTTCGTCCTCGACGAGCACCTGCCTGCCGAACGTTGGATCGGATTCGGGATCGTCTGGGTCGCGTTGATCCTGTTGACAACCGACAGCGTGTGGAACGTCAGGCAGTCCCGACTCCGTTCGAGGGCGGCGGCCGAACGCGCAGACTAAGCGCGCGATCGTTCGCGGAGCAGGCGCGGAGGTATCGTCGGACCGCCTGGTCGTTGTCCGACTGACACCAGTTCGGGCCGTTCGACGAACAGGAAGGCGATCGCCATGATCAGCACCGGCGCCAGCAGCAGGACTGCTCCCCCGGCACCGCTCGTCGACAACGGGACCGCCGCGAGACGAGTCACCAACAGCAGGCCAGCGAACACCGTCGCACCCCCCGCGACCACACCCATCCGCAGGCGTGTCCAACCGATCTCCGGGCGCGTCAACGCTGCTTCGAGGGTCAACGTGAACACGACACCGGCGAGGATGTCGATCGCGTAGTGAAAGCCGAAGCCGAGAGTCGCAGCCACCGTGCAGACGAACCACACCGAACCGAAGACCTTCGACGCCGCCGATCCACGAAGACCGTGGAGGAGGATGCACGTCGCCCACGCGGTGTGCAGGCTCGGCATACAGTTCCGCGCGATTCCCTGATCGAAGTAGACGGCGACGGGTTCGGTGATGTGCGGCGTCACCCACGGCCAGACGTCTACCCACCCTGCACCCATCTGCTCGTGTCCGAACGCGTACGTGGGGCCCACGACCGGGAAGACGAAATAGATGATCGGGCCGAGCATGCCGATCACCAGGAACGTGCGGACAATGTGGTGGCGCGGGAACCCCTCGCGGGCCACATGGCGTAGTTGGAAGAACGCGATGATGGCCGCGCCGACCGGTAGGTACACGTACACCTTGCTCAACAGTTCGGTGAGCACCGCACTGTCTGACACGATGCGGCCCATCGCCCACGACGGCGAGCCGAGCGCCCGGTCCGCGACCTCGACGTACTCGTCGAGGACCGTCGGGTTCGCCTTCGCGGACAAGACGAGCCACGCATCTCCGACACGTCCCATTATCGGCATCATGAGACCGAGTCCGACTGCTTTCAGCGTCGCCGACTGCTCGGCGCCGTTGAGTCGCCAGAACGCGAACAACCCGATGCCGACGAGACCGAAGAGGATGCCGTTGCCGACTGTCGCGGGGTTTCCGACGATCAGTCTCTGCAGATTCCAGATCGCTTCGAGGAGCACGACGGCTCCGAGCGTCCACCACCGTAGGCGGGCGGGCATGCACACCAGCGCGAGCACGAGCCCCGCGATCTTGATCTCGCCGATGCCGGGACGGCCGACGAAGTCATGGGCCAGCAGGTCCACCGGACCATGGATGCCGTATGCCTGCGAGACGATCTGGATGACGACGACGAATGCCACGAGAACGAGGACAACCGCCGACCATCCGCGCACGCCGAGTTCGACCCGTCGTGACGTCAGACGACGCACTCGATCGAAGAGTCCTGGCTGCGCTTGGTGTAACACAGCTTACAGGTTAATGAACAAACGCTGAATTTCTAGAATCCTGTGATGTGTCTGTCATTCAGTCGACGTCCACCGGACACCTTCATGTCCCGAATAACCGGGTATGCGAAGAGTTCTCAGTACCCGGACTGCCCGAAACCCGGCGGTGCGATCCCGTCCCGCGCTAAACCTGACGACGCTGGCGCGCGAACTCGGCGAGCACCACACCCGCCGCGACCGACGCGTTGAGGCTCTCGACGTCACCAGCCATCGGCACCGACAGGATGGAGTCGCACGTCTCCCGGACGAGTCGCGAGAGGCCTTTGCCCTCCGAGCCGACGACCACCACGATCGGACCGGTGCCGTCGTAGTCGTCGAGGGTGACGTCGCCGCCGGCGTCGAGACCGACGATCTGCGCCCCCGCCTTCGCCCACGAGACCAGGGTTCGAGTCAGGTTCGGCGCCTGTGCGATGGGCAGTCGCGCCGCCGCTCCCGCACTGGTCCGCCACGCGACAGCTGTCACGCCCGCGCTCCGACGTTGCGGGATGAGGACTCCGTGTCCGCCGAATGCTGCGACCGAGCGAACCACAGCGCCGAGGTTTCGCGGGTCGGTGATGTTGTCCAGTGCCACCAGCAAGGGCTGTGACGACGACGCCAACGCCTCGGCCATCAGATCGTCGGGGTGGGCGTACTTGTACTCGGGCACCTGGAGACCGAGCCCCTGGTGCAGACCGTTCGGCGACATCCGGTCGAGTTCGGCCCGACCGACTTCGAGGATCGAGATACCGCGGTCACCCGCGGTGTGCACGGCTTCGCGCACTCGGTCGTCGGCGTCGATCCCGGTCTGGACGTACAACGCCGTTGCCGGGACGTCTGCGCGGAGGCATTCGACGACCGGGTTACGACCGAGCACGTATTCGGGCCCGTCGTCAGATTTGCGCGTGGTGCGCGGACGACCGGTCGACGAACGCTCCGCAGCCTTCGCCTTCTTGTGTTTCGCGTGGTAAACGCGGTCCTCGGCCTTCGGCGTCGCGCCGCGTCCTTCCAGTCCGCGTCGTCGCTGACCACCGGAACCTGCGGTCTGCCCCTTCTTGCTCCCCGTCTTGCGGACAGCGCCTTTGCGTTGCGAATTGCCGGCCATCTACGAGTCCTTCGTCTTCAGCGCCCACTGGGCACCGTCGGGGGTATCGGTCACTTCGACGCCCGCCGCGGCGAGCCGGTCACGCACTTCGTCGGCGACCGCCCAGTCCTTGGCTGCACGCGCCGTCGCACGACGTTCCAGTTCGGCGCCGATCAGCACGTCGAGAGCCGCGGTCGACGCCTCGTCCGATCCGCTCGCCGACCAGCGCTCGTCGAGAGGGTCGGTACCGAGGATGGCGGTCATGGCGCGCACCGAACCCGCGACGGCCGACGCCCGCGCCGCGTCACCCGATTCGAGTGCGGTGTTGCCCTCGCGGACGGCGTTGTGGACAGCCGCGAGCGCTGCCGGGACCGCGAGATCGTCGTCGAGTGCCGCAGCGAAGTCGTCGGTCACCTCGCCTACTGCGACGGTGCCGACCCGGTCGGCCACCCGCTGTACGAACGATTCGATGCGCCGGTACCCGACAGCAGCCTCGTGCAACGCGGCATCGGTGTACTCGAGCATCGAGCGGTAGTGGGCGCTGCCTAAGTAGTAGCGCAGTTCGACGGCACGCACCTTCTCGAGCATCGCGGGGATGGCGACGACATTGCCGAGCGACTTGCTCATCTTCTCGCCGCCCATCGTCACCCAGCCGTTGTGCAGCCAGTAGCGAGCGAAACTGTCCCCGGCACCGTGACTCTGCGCGATCTCATTCTCATGGTGCGGAAACACCAGATCCATTCCGCCGCAGTGGATATCGAACTCACTGCCGAGGAGCGACGTGGCCATCGCCGAGCATTCCAAATGCCAACCGGGACGACCGTCGCCCCACGGGGTCGGCCACGACGGCTCACCCGGTTTGGCGGCCTTCCACAACGTGAAGTCACGCGGATCGCGTTTCCCGGTGCCCGCGCTCTCGCCCTGATGAACGTCGTCGAGTTTGTGCCCGGACAGGCTTCCGTACTCGGGCAGACTCCGGACGTCGAAGTAGACGTTGCCGTCGGCGACGTAGGCGTGGCCGCGATCGATCAGCCGCTGCATGTAGTCGACCATCTGCGTGATGAAGCCGGTCGCGCGCGGCTCCACGGACGGCGGGAGGACGCCGAGTGCGTCGTACGCCTTGGTGAAGGCGCGCTCGTGGGTGGCGGCCCATTCCCACCACGGCCGACCTGCGTCGGCGGCCTTGCGCAGGATCTTGTCGTCGATATCGGTGACGTTCCGGACGAACAGCACGTCGTACCCGCGGTGGGCGAGCCACCGCCGCAGCACGTCGAATGCGATCCCGCTGCGCACGTGCCCGATGTGCGGGATGCCCTGCACGGTGGCACCACACAGGTACACGCCGACCATCCCGGGTCGCAGCGGAACGAACTCGCGGACCTCGCGCGATGCGGTGTCGTACAGGTTGAGCGTCACGGCCTGGGATTCTACTTGAGGACCAACAGCGCGGTGGCCACTGCGGCGACGCCTTCGCCGCGCCCGGTGAGGCCGAGTCCGTCGGTGGTGGTCGCGGACACGGACACGGGAGCACCGAGAAGGCCCGACAGCACGTCCTGCGCCTCGGCGCGACGCGGGCCGATCCGAGGCCGATTACCGATCACCTGGACGGCGGCGTTAGCGGGAGAGAAGCCCGCGTCGTCGACCAGCGACGCGACGTGTGCGAGCATCGCGGCCCCGGTGACGTTCTTCCACTCGGGTCGATCGACCCCGAACACGACGCCGAGGTCCCCGAGTCCGGCCGCAGAAAGCAGCGCATCGCAGAGTGCGTGCACCCCGACGTCGCCGTCCGAGTGCCCGGAGCAGCCGTCGGCGTCCTCGAAGAGCAGGCCTGCCATCCAGCAGTCCCGGCCGGGTTCGATCGGGTGAACGTCCGTGCCGATTCCCACGCGCATGGGCGTCTCCTCTTCTCGTGTCCGGTTCAGGCGAGCAGTCGCGCCAGGCGGAGGTCGAACGGGGTCGTCACTTTGAATGCCATCGCGTCGCCGGGGATCACTTTCACCGCGAAACCCGCGGCTTCCACGAGCCCGGCGTCGTCGGTCGCGTCACCTGCCCCGGCATGCGCGCCGCGCAGCACTTCCGCGCGGAAACCCTGCGGAGTCTGGATGGCGCGCAACATGTCTCGGTCCACGGTGTCGATGACTCCGGCCGCGGCGTCGACGCGCTTGAGCGTGTCAGCGACGGATGTTCCGGGCACCACCGCCGGGGTGCCTTCGCTCAGTTCGGCGACGACGTCGGCGAACAGCGACGGCGGGGTCAGTGCGCGAGCCGCATCGTGGACCAAGATCAGCACAGCGTCGGTCACGGCGAGCGCCGCCCGCACCGAATCACTTCGCTGCGCCCCGCCTACGACGATGCGCGCATCCGGAACGAGCCGATGAGCGGTGCCCGTGTTGGTCTCCGGGACGGCGACGATGATCTCGTCGACGACCCCGGAGTCGCGGGCGGCGGCGACGCTGCGTTCCAGCAGCGTCACTCCGCCGACCTCTACGAACGCCTTGGGCTGGTCTTCACCCAGTCGGGTGCCCATGCCCGCGGCGGGAATCAATACGGCCACATGTGGCCGCCCACGCTCTGTCAGGACGCTGCTGCCAAGATCTCGTCGAGGATGCTGTCGGCCTTCTCGTCGTCGGTGTTCCGAGCGAGCGAGAGCTCATCGACCAGCACGCGACGCGCACGGGTCAGCATCCGCTTCTCACCTGCAGACAGTCCGCGGTCCTGTTCGCGACGCCACAGATCGCGAACGATCTCGGCGACCTTGATGATGTCGCCCGAGTTCAGCTTCTCCTGATTCGCCTTGAACCGACGTGCCCAGTTCGTGGGCTCTTCCACATTCGGCGCACGGAGCACCTGGAAGACCTCGCCGAGCCCCTCTTCGCCGACCACGTCTCGCACGCCGACATAGTCGAGCTTGCTCGAGGGGATCTGCACTGTCATGTCGCCGTCTGCGACCTTCAGGACCAGGTATTCGACTTCTTCACCCTTGATGGTCCGAACGACGATGTCGTCGATCCGAGCAGCACCGTGATGGGGGTACACAACGGTGTCGCCAACTTTGAAATTCAATGTTCCCTGCCCCTTTCGAGTGTTACCAGTGTAACACCCACCCCCAGAGCACCTTTCCAACGGTGCAGGTCAACACATGTGCACGAGGGGCAGGCTATAATTCGCCAGGATTATCCGCGACCCGCGCGAACTTTTCCGGGTCGGCACCACTACGCTGCGTAGTGAGCGTTCGCATCCGGCGGACAGCGCGACGACCACCCGGAGGAAAAGGTGTCAGTGCTCAATCGGACCACCGGCCGTTTGGCCAAGGCCGCCGTCGTCGGTGCGCTCGGCGCCGCGATCGCCCTCGGCTCTGTAGCCTGCGGCGCAGGCAAGATCGCGCAGACGACCAACCAGCTCCCCGCCGTCAACGGCTCGGCCGGATCAGTCGCGCTCGCCCCCGACATGCGCGGCGGAGACGAACTGCGCAACGGCCAGATCACGGTACGCAATCTTCAGATCGTGTACCCGGTCGAGAACACCGACAAGACCTTCGCCGACGGCGGGCCGTTCGACGTCTCGTTCCTGGTCTCCAACGACAGCGTGACCCGCAAGGTCAAGTTCGTCGAACTCATCGGCCCGGACGGGTCGTCGGTCTCAGTCACCGAACCGAAGGCTCAGTACACCGGTTCGGAGACCGGACCCCGTGTGCTCGGTCCAGGGGAGAGTCTGCTCGCTGGCGTCCCCGCGAACGTCGACACCTCGGCGGCGCAGACCGCCGACATCGAACGGTTCACCGCCACCCTCACCAATGCGAAGTCAGTGCGCGCAGGCCTCACCGCGCCCATGACGTTCAAATTCGACGTCCTCGACCTGACCGGTAAGAAGATCGGCGAGAAGAGTCTCACCATCCAGACCCCGGTCGACGCCGGAACCCTCAAGCAGCGTGTCGACGTCGTCCGCGACGCACAGGGCGAAGAAGGTCACTGACCCCTCCGCCGGAACACCGGTGAGCGCCTCCCCCGGTCAACGGGCGGAGGCGCTCTCACGTTTGTCCACAGGCTCCCGCACCGCGCTGTCGATTGTCGGGGCCGACGCATAGAGTTCGGTGCGTGGCGAAAGCGAAGGCGATCTTCCGTTGTACGGCGTGCGGGCACCAGGTGTCCAAATGGGTCGGCCGCTGCCCGGAATGCGGCGAGTGGGGGTCGATCGAGGAGGGCGCGCCTGCGCCCGCGGCGGCCGGGACGACGTCGGTCGTCCCGCGCAGCCCCGCCCGCCGAATCACCGATATCGACGCGGGTACCTCGAGCGCTACGCCGATCGGCATCGGCGAGTTCGACCGTGTCCTCGGACGGGGCATCGTCCCCGGCTCCGTCGTGTTGCTGGCGGGCGAACCCGGCGTCGGCAAGTCGACACTTCTCCTGGAAACGGTCAAACAGTGGGCTGCTCAGGGGCGCACGGCCCTGTACGTGACCGGTGAGGAGTCGGCCGGGCAGGTTCGGCTTCGTGCCGAACGAACCGAGGCGGTGCACGAGAACGTCTTCCTCGCGGCGGAGACCGACCTGGCGACGGTCCTCGGGCACGTCGACGAGGTCCGTCCCAGCCTGCTGATCGTCGACTCGGTGCAGACGCTCGTGGCGACCGGCGTCGATGGGGTGACCGGCGGGGTGACGCAGATCCGCGCCGTCACAACGGCACTCGTCTCTCTGGCGAAGACGAGCGGGGTCGCGGTGATCCTGGTCGGACATGTCACGAAAGACGGCAACGTCGCGGGGCCTCGCTCGCTCGAGCACCTCGTCGACGTAGTGCTGGCGTTCGAGGGCGACCGCCATTCGTCGCTGCGCATGGTGCGCGGCATCAAGAACCGCTTCGGCCCGTCCGACGAGGTCGGCTGTTTCGAGCAACGTTCGGACGGTATCCACGAGGTGTCCGATCCGTCCGGCATCTTCGTCCACGAGCATCCCACCGACGTACCGGGCAGCGTCGCGCTGGTCGCGATGGACGGTCGGCGGGCGATGGTCGGGCAGATCCAGGCGTTGTTGAACAAGAGCGAGATGCCTTCACCGCGCCGAGCAGTGTCCGGACTCGACGCCGCCCGGGTCGCGATGATGTTGGCGGTGGCCGAGAAGCACGCGAAGATTTCGACCGGCAAGTACGAGGTCTACGCGTCGACCGTCGGCGGGATGAAGGTGACCGAGCCGGCCGCCGATCTGGCGATCTTCCTCGCCATCGGTTCGTCGGCGTCCGACCGACCGGTCGGGTCGACGACCGTGGCGATCGGCGAGGTCGGACTGGCCGGCGAGGTCCGTCGGGTCTCGTCCACATCGCGTCGCGTGGCCGAGGCGAAACGTCTCGGCTTCCGGCACGCGATCATTCCGGCGGGCAGCGACGAGGAGCTCCCGAAGGGCATCCGCATCACCAAGGTGGCGAGTCTGGCCGACGCGCTCGTCGCGCTCGAGCGACGCAGGCTGCAACCGGTCGACGCTCCGTTCTGACGCACGGCGCGGCCGGACCGATCGTCAGAGGACCACCCGTTTGTCGTAGTAGTCGGCGAAGTGAGACTCGAGGTCGATGACGACGAACACCGAGTGCGCTCGGGCGACGGGCTTCTCCGGATCGCCCAGGTGCGCGAACGCCTCGATGTAGATCTTTCGACGCTCGCGGCCGAGTATCCGTGCGTGGAACTCGAGGGTCGACCCCAACGGAATCGGCTTGGCGTAGTCGATCTCCAGGTGAGCGGTCACGACCGGCTTCCCGACGAGCAACGGCGACGTGCCCATCACCTCGTCGAACGCGGCAGAGAGCACACCCCCGTGGATCACTCCCGGCCCACCCTGCATCCAGTCCAGAACCGGCATCTGCGCGTCGACAGTGAGCCCTTCGCCTGCAATCACCTTCAGGTGCAGTCCGACCGGAACGTCGTCGCCGCAGCCGAAGCAGGTGCTGTGGTGCAGATCGATGCGGCGTCCGGCCGCCGCGGCCTTCGGATGACGGGTCAACGGTTCGAGGTCTGCGGGCGGCAGGAAACTGGGCTTCACGCACAGCTACGCTAGTCGTGGCTCGGTGCCGACCGGTAACCGTCTTCCGTGCGAGAGGTGCGTACTGCGATGAACGACACATCGGCGCTCGATCCGGTCCGTGCGGACATGACCCGAGAGACGCTGCGGCGCGTCGCACCCGGCACTGCCCTTCGCGACGCCCTGGAGCGAATCCTGCGCGGCGGTACTGGTGCTCTTGTGGTCTTAGGGTACGACGACGACATGGAACGCATCTGCGACGGCGGCTTCAACTTGGACGTCGAGTTCGCACCGACTCGGCTACGCGAACTCGCAAAGATGGACGGAGCCGTCGTGCTGTCGGCCGACGGTCGACGCATCGTCCGCGCGAACGTCCAACTCGTTCCCGATCCGTCGATTCCTACCGAGGAGTCGGGTACCCGGCATCGCGCGGGCGAGCGCACGGCCATCCAGATGCGCGTGCCGGTGATCGTCGTGAGCGCATCGATGTCCATCGTCAGCGTCTATGTCGACGGCCAGCGCCGCGTGGTGGAGAATCCCGATGCGATTCTCTCGCGCGCAAACGTCGCCCTCTCGACCTTGGAACGATACAAATCGAGACTCGACGAGGTGAGTGCACAGCTCTCGCGCGCCGAGATCGAAGACTACGTATCGTTGCGCGATGCGATGAGCGCGGCGCAGCGAATGGAGATGGTGCGCCGCGTCTCCGTGGAGATCGCGGAATACGTCCTCGAACTCGGCGTCAACGGCCGTCAGGTCTCGCTGCAGCTCGAGGAGTTGATCAGCGACAACGACACGATGCGCGAACTGCTGGTCCGCGACTATCACGCGAGCCCGGAACCGGCGGGTCCCGAGCAGGCTCGCCAGATCCTCGAGGCCGTCGAGAACTTGTCGGACGCCGACCTGCTCGACCTCACGATGCTCGCGGGCGCGTTCGGCTATCCGACGACGATCGAAGCGCAGGACACGTCGATGAGTCCCCGTGGCTACCGGTTGCTGGCTCGCATATCGCGTCTGCAGTTCGCGCACGTCGATCGCCTCGTCCGCCATTTCGGCACCCTGCAAGCACTGCTCGCGAGCAGTGCTGCCGACCTCGAGGCCGTCGAAGGCATCGGAAGCATCTGGGCGCGTCACATCCGCGAAGGACTCTCGAGGCTCGCGGAGAGCAGCCTAGAACGCTTCGACTGACACAGCGGGGTCGATCGGGCGCGACTCTTACTGCTGCGCGGGCTTGACCACGTTGAACGTGATCGGCGCCGATTCCTTCTCGCCGACCTTCGCGATCGCCTGGTACGCGCCCGCCGGAATCTGCTGGCGGGGCTTCTTGCAGCCGGGACTGCTGGTGGTACCCGACCACGTCGTGTCGTCGCTGACCTGCTGTCCCGGCTGCAGGAGTTGGACGTTGACGGCCTTGTCTGGCGCGCAGTCCTGCGCCGACCACAGGGTGCGGGCGCCGTCGAGCGACCTGATGATCACGTTCTGTGCGTTCTTGCCGACGTCGCGATTACAGGCTGCGAGAGAGCCGTTGGTCGTCACGATCGTGAACACCGGTTGGTCGCCCTGCGTGTACGTCGGCTTGTCGGTGTACAGGACCACCGAAAGGCTCTGGTCGGTACAGGGATTCTCGATCGAGGCGGCCGCGTCACGCGACGGCGCGGGCGGCGCGCTCGGGTCTCCGCCCTCGCCCTGCTCGCCCCCGCCGCTCGGCGCTTGGCTGCTCGGTGCAGGCGCCTGACTCGACGACGACGGGGCAGGTGCCGGAGCCTTCGGTGTCTGCGACGCCGAATCCGTCGCGGCGGCGTTCGCCGGGTCGGAACCTTCGTCGGACGAACTACCCGCCCACACGATCAGCGCGATCACCACAATGACCGCCACCACGGCACCGACGATCGCGAGGAGGCGGCGTCGCCAATACACCTCGGGCGGCAGTGGTCCCTGTGGTTCGATCACGGTTGCAACGGTATCGCCGCTACCTCGCGATCGACGTCGTGGCCGTCGGCGTGTCGGAAGATTCTTTTCGCCGGATCCCGGCTATTGTGCGTGCTCCGACTGATTCTCGAACTGCTCACCGATGTCGCCGACGACCTCGACGACATTCACTTGGCCGTCGTCGAGGCGATAGCTCAATCCCACGATCGCGAGTTCGCCTGCATTGACGCGCTCGGCGATCTTCCGACTGCGCTGCATGAGCAGGAGCGCCGTCTCCTGCACATGCCGGGTCACGAACTCGAAGTACTCGGTGAGGCCTTCGGACCTGCCCGCGAGGACGCTCGGCGCGACCTTCTCCACGATAGTGCGCACGTAGCCGTTGGGCAGGGTCAGATTGTCCAACGCGTCGAGCGTCGCGCCGACCGCGCCGCACTGGTCGTGTCCGAGGACCACGATGAGCGGCACGTTGAGGATGTCGGCCCCGTACTCGATGGTTCCGAGGACAGCCTCGTCGAGAACGTGCCCCGCGGTGCGGACGACGAACATGTCACCGAGGCCCTGGTCGAAGATGATCTCCGCGGCCAGTCGAGAGTCACCGCACCCGAAGAGAACGACCTGCGGCGACTGCCCGCCGACGAGCGCTTCTCGGTCGGAGATACCCTGGCTCGGATGAATGGGGCGACTCTCAACGAATCGCTTGTTGCCTTCTTTGAGCTGCGCCCATGCTTGAGCCGGGGTGAGGTTTTCCATGTCTGACAGTGTGCCACCGCACACGGTGCTCGCCTGGTTCGGGCCAAACCACAGGCGTCTTCCTTGGCGCGAGTCGGGTGTGACCGGCTGGCAGATCCTGATCAGCGAGATCATGCTTCAGCAGACTCCGGTGTCGCGGGTCGTCGAACCGTGGAGGCAGTGGGTTCAGCGGTGGCCCGCACCGTCGAACATGGCCGCCGAGTCGGTCGGCGAGGTCGTCCGAGCCTGGGGAAAGCTCGGCTATCCACGCCGCGCGATGCGCCTGCACGAGTGCGCAGGCGTGCTCGCCGAGAAGTTCGACGACGCCGTCCCTTCCGACGTCGACACGCTCCTGACGTTGCCGGGCATCGGCGACTACACGGCTCGCGCCGTCGCGTGTTTCGCGTACGGGCAGGCGGTGCCCGTGGTCGACGTCAACGTACGACGCGTCGTGGCCCGCGCTGTTCACGGACGACAGCATCCGGGTAGTCCCGCACGACGCGATCTCGCCGAGACGCAAGCGTTGTTCCCGCTCGCCGCGGACGGCTCGCCCGCCCCGGAGACCCCGACGTTCAGCGCGGCGCTGATGGAGTTGGGTGCGTTGGTCTGCACGGCTCGGGAGGCGCGGTGCGAGATCTGCCCGTTGGAGCCGACGTGCGAATGGGTGCGGCTCGGCCGCCCGCAGCACGATCGGCCCGCGCGCAGAGTGCAGAAGTTCGAGGGCACCGACCGCCAGGCGCGCGGACGTCTTCTCGACGTCCTGCGCGGCACGTCCGGTCCGGTGGAACGCTCGGCGCTCGACCTCGCGTGGGAGCGAGATCCGGGTCAACGGTCTCGAGCGCTCGACTCGTTACTGGTCGACGGCCTGATCGAAGTGACCGAGGAGGGGCTGTTCTGTCTGGCTGGAGAGGCGCCTTAGCGCGCGAGGAACTCACTCAGGAACGCTTCGACGGCGCCGCGGAAGACGCCGGGCGCGTCGTCGTGCACCAAATGCCCGGCGCCATCGACCCGCACGTACGAGGCCCCGTGTCTGCGTCGCGCCATCTCGGCCATCTGACCGGGCGGCGTCACCGAGAATCCGGCCTCCACCAGCAACGCGGGAACCTCCACAGCGTCCCACTCGTCCCAGAAGTGCCGCCCGGCCCACTCTTGCGCGATGTCGGTCCACACCGAGATCGATCCGTGGAGGCGACCGTCGTCGAACGCCTCATAGAAGTAGCGCCCCGCGACCTCGCCGAACATCTCGACCGCCGATCCGAGATCGGGAAACCGGTCGGGCCAGCTGGCGAACCACGGCGTCCACGTCCGCGTCGTCCGACCGCGGAAGTCCGGAGCCATGTCTTCGACGACGAGCGCCGACACCAACTCCGGGTAGGCGGCCGCAGTGCACCACGAGTGCAGGCCGCCCATCGAATGACCGACGAGGACGGCTGGTCCCCGATCGATCCATGTGATGATCTCGGCGAGATCGGCGACGAACCGTTCGGTCGAGATGTCCGTCGAATCGACGGCACGAACGCCTTGATGGTTCGCCGCGTCGAAGGTGAACACTCGGCCGTAGCGCCGCAGCCACGGCACCTGTCGGCGCCAGGTACGCCCGCGCCCCATCAACCCGTGAACCAGGACGATAGCGCCGACTCCACCGTCGACGACGTCGCGCCCACCGTGGTCGAGCAGGCCGACGTCGGACGTCGGCATCACATCACTCGGTAGTGAGGGGTCGACCGGGTCGGAGTTCACAACGAACGACACTATCGGCTGCCGACGACCCCGCGTAACCTCGGCAGCATGGCTATTGTGAAGATCAACGCGATCAGTGTTCCCGAGGGCGCGGGCGAGGAGTTGGAGAAGCGGTTCGCCTCTCGCGCAGGCGTCGTCGACGGCGCTGCAGGCTTCCTCGGCTTCCAACTTCTTCGTCCCGTGAAGGGCGACGACCGATACTTCGTCGTGACGCAGTGGGAGGACGAGGAGAGCTATCACGCATGGGCGGGCGGCGATGCACGCGAAGCGCACAAGAGTGACAAGAAGCCCGTCGCCTCCGGGGCCGAACTCCTCGAATTCGAGGTCGTGATCGACGTCGAGCCGACGGCCTGACGCACATTCCCCATTCCAGTTTCTAGAACGTGTTCTACATCGTGCTCTAGTATCGAGGAAAACCCTCGACGCATCAGGAGCACGCATGACCGACCCGATCGAGACCACCAAGCTGTACATCGGCGGAAAGTGGGTGGACCCGCACTCGACAGAAGTGCTCAAGGTCTTCTCACCCGCAAGCGGAGACACGATCGGGTCGGTCCCAAACGCCGACGCGACCGACGTCGACGCCGCGGTCCGAGCCGCCCGCGAATCCTTTGACTCGGGCGTGTGGCAGAATACCCCTCCGGCGCAGCGAGCTGCAGTTATTCGTCGTGCTGTGGAGTTGATCAACGAGCGCGGGACTGAGCTGAGTGAACTCCTGTCCGCCGAGATGGGCGCGACTCCCGCGGATGTCGCCACTATCCAGCAGTTCGCGGGCACCGCATGCCTGAGCGCGTACGCCGATGCCGCCGACCAGTACACCTGGGAAGAGACTCGGACCGGCATCTTCGGTGAGACCCGGGTGCTGCACGAAGCTGTCGGAGTGGTCGGCGCGATCATCGCGTGGAACGTCCCACTGTTCCTTTTCTGTAACAAGTTCGGCCCGGCCCTCGCGGCCGGATGCTCCATCGTTCTCAAGCCGGCACCCGAGACGCCGCTGAACGCGAACGTCCTCGCCGAGATCTTCACCGAGGCAGGCGTACCCGAAGGCGTCATCTCCATCGTCCCGGGCGGCGTCGAGACCGGGCAGGCCCTCGTCGAGCATCCCGACGTCGACAAGATCACCTTCACCGGATCCACGCGGGCAGGACAGCAGATCGCCTCGCGGTGCGGAGAGCAGCTCAAGCGGTACTCGCTCGAGCTCGGCGGAAAGTCGGCGGCCATCGTCCTCGACGATGCAGACATCGAGGCCAGCGCGCCCATGCTCATCTTCTCCGGCCTCCTCAATGCGGGCCAGGCGTGCGTCGCCCAGACCCGCGTGCTCGTTCCCCGATCGCGTCACGACGAGATCGTCGACGCGATGGTCGCCGTCGCCTCCACCTTCACGCCGGGGATGCCCGACGACCCGGAGACCAAGGTCGGTCCGATCATCAACTCCAAGCAGCACGAGAAGGTCGCCGCGTACATCGCGAAGGGAAAGGAGGAAGGCGCTACCGCAGTGCTCGAGGTCCAGGCTCCGAACGTCGGCACCGGCAACTTCATCGGCCCGACCATCTTCACCGGAGTCACCAACGACATGACGATCGCTCGTGAAGAGATCTTCGGCCCGGTCATCAGCGTCATCGCCTACGACGACCTGGACGAAGCGATCGCCGTCGCCAACGACTCCGACTACGGCCTCGCCGGTTCCGTATGGACGCAGGACATCGACAAGGGACTCGAGGTCGCCAAGCAGATCCGTACCGGAACATTCGGCATCAACTGGTACTCGATCGACCCCGCGTCACCGTTCGGCGGATACAAGAAGTCCGGCATCGGCCGCGAGAACGGCAAGGAAGGGCTCGAGAGCTACCTCGAACACAAGGCCGTCGTGATGCCGATGGGATACACGAGCAGCTGAGTCCGACTCCCACCGGGGATCGCTGACAGCAGTGGGCGTATCGAGACCGTGGTCTCGATACGCCCACTGTCTTGCGACGAGTTACCGCGTTTAAGGCGCCGGCGGCCGCTGCGTTGAAGGCGCCGGAGCCTGCGTCGGAGCCGGCGCCCCCGACGGGATCGGAACGGCTCCCGACGGGGCGGGACCGTCCGACTGCTGGACTCGCGAGGCCAGCGAATCGTCGGTGAGGATGTCGATGGTGCTGATCAGCCATTCACCGTCGCGTTTGACCATGTCGTACACGATGCGGCTCTGGTCGATCTGGACCTCCTCGGTGTTCGTGTTCCGCGAAGTCGACAGATTCAGGTAGACCAGCACCTTCGCGGTGTCACGGGTGTTCTCCATGACGCCTGCGCCTTCGACTTTGGCGATGGTGACGATCTTGTCCTTCTTCACCGTCTCAGCAATCTTGTGCTCGGTGACGTTCTTCTGCAACTCCTGCTTGGCCGAGCCCGTCAGGAAGCCCATCGTCTTGTTGATGTTCGCCGACACGTCCTTGGGGTCGCGACCGAACATGGTGAGCGTGTGCTCCCGCGCAGCCTGCGCTGCGGAGTCGCGTGCGGACTCCTCGGCGTTCATGCTCCAGAACCGAATCCCGGTGAACACGGCCAGCGCGAGGGCGACGACGACCAGCAGGCCTCCGCCTGCGAGCAGCAATCGGATCTTTCTGCTCATCAGCCCACCCACTCGTAGTTCGTCAGTTTCAGGTCTCCGTTGATCCTGGTGATGTCGATCCGCGAACGGAATGTCTCGATGACCGGCTTGTCCGGGGCCTCGGGCGCCGTGCTCTCCCACGCGAACACGACGAGCACCGATCCATCGTCCTCGTCGGCGTTCTCGACCGCCGACGCGACGACCGTCGTCTTGGTCTTCATATTGTCTTGGCGGATCAGATCGGTCGCCTGCTTCATCGACTCACGCATCTGCTGCAGCGCACGGCCGCTCGTATGCTTGTTCATGAAGTCGAGCATCGAGTCGGCGTTGTCTTTGTTCAGGGTGGTCAGTTTGACGACCACCTCCTGAGCGAACTGGTCGTAGTCCGCGCGCAGTTCCCGCTTGTCGTCGATACGCGAGGACGCCACGGTGAACACGATGCTCACAACGATCGCGGCGACCAGGACGATCGCACCGAGCGCGGTACCCACAGCGATCAGCATGGTCTTGGACGACGACCGTCCCGAGCCGACCGGAGCCTTCACCGACGGGCGGCGGTCTCGGTAGGAGATCCCCCGCGCACGATCGTCCGCCGATACGACGGCCGTATCGTCTTCCGAGGGGGCCGAGTCAGCGACGTCGGTCTCGTCTGCTGTCGCGCTCGCGCCTACGATCTCCTCTGCTGTGACGGCTTCATCAACCCTGGCCGTCTCATCAACCCTGGCCGCCTCATCGGTATTGACACTCTCACGTCTGCCGGACTTACGGCGACGGGCGAGGGGACTCGACCGCTCGACCGAGGCCGTCTTCTCGCCAGCCTTCTTGTCGTCAGCCTTCTTGTCGTCAGCCTTCTTCTCGCCGTCGCCCGAGGGATTCAGGATTCCACCGTCTTCGTGATCAGTTCGTACCATTTCGTCTTCTGGTTGCGGTTATCGGTGCTGTTCTGGGTCGAGTACGTCTTGCCGTCCGGCCCGATGAACGTGCCCGTCTCCGGATCGTACGTGGTGCCGTACGTGGCAGGCGTCGGGTCGTGGTCGGTTGGACTGCCCGGAACGACATAGCCCGCAGGCTGTTTCGGAAGGTCGGTCCCGGGGAAGCCGTTCGGGAGGGCGACGTTGTCGCGCTCGGACGGGACGTAACCGGTTCGGCACTCGGCAGGGGTCGGTGCGCGACGTCCGGGGAACTCGACGCACGGGAAGTTGCGGGCACCGCGGACCGACGACTGCGCGTCCTGCGGCAGGCGGCACAGCATGCCCGGCGGCAGGTCCTGAGCGGTCGTCTCGGCGGGCGAGCGCCACTGGGACGGTGGCACGAAGCCGACCGAACACGTCGGCGGGTCCTGGAATCCGAGACCGAAGCTCACGTTCGGGCCGTGTCTGCTCGAACCGCTGTTGATCGCAGTGATCAGTGCCGACAGCACTCGTGGATACAGGACCACAGTCTGCCGCAGGTTGGGCAGGTAGATCCGCATGGTCTGCGCGGCGACCTGCAGGTTCCCCATTCCGGAGATGAAGCTCGGCCCCATGTCGTCGAAGAGATCCTGCGCCTGGTTCGCGACCCCCGGGCCCTTCGCCAGAATATCGGTGATGTCGGGATCGCTTGCCCGCAACTGATCGGTGACCTTCGTGAGGTCGGCGGTCCACGACCGGATCTCCGACGCCGTCCTGGTCTGGGTCGCCAGCAGCGGTCCGGCCTGGCGGACCAGGTCGACCGCGACGTCGACGTTCTTGTGGAACGCACCGACGAACAGCACCATCGAGTCCATCAAACGCGAGAGGTCGTCCGCGGTTCCGTTGAATGCGGTGAACGCCTCGTCCATCACGTCGCGAACCCGGGCGTCCCCGACCTCGGTCAACAGTGCGTCGGCCTGGTCGAGCATGGTGGAGATCTCGACGGGGACCTCATCGGTGCGGACATCGGCGCCGTCGGCCAGCATCTCGGTCGACGGCGATTCCGGAGTCGTGAAGTCGACGTACTGCTCACCGACTGCCGACACGCTACGGACGGCAGCCGACGCGTTCGCCGGGATGTCGGTGCCGGAGTCGATCCTGAGGTCGGCGACGACGCCGTCGCTCGTCAGTTTCACACTGCTGACCTTGCCGACGTTCACACCGCGAAACGCGACATTCGCATTCTGGTAGAGCCCGCCGGTGGTGGGCATCGACACCGACACGTTGTACGACCCGATCCCGAACATCTGCGGAATACGGATGTAGAACACGGCGACTGCGATCAACGAGACCACCGAGACGATGGAGAAGACGATGAGCTGCATACGGACGAAACCGGTGATCTTCATCAGTTCGCTCCGCTCTTCTTCGAAGTCGATGCCGGAGCTTTCGTACCGGACGCAGGCGTCTTAGCGCTCGGGGTCAGCTCCGACGGCGTGGGGTTGGCCGGGTTCTTGGGCTTCTTCGTCGTCGTCCCCGGTGTCAGCGGCGAGGTGAACGGGTTCGTTCCGCGCTTGGCGCCTGCCGCGGGCTTGCCGACGACGCCTTCGGGTCCCGTCATGACTGACGTGATCATCGACTTGTTCAGTCGGTTCCACGTCAGGTCGAGGACCAGGTCGGAGTTGACGTAATCACCCTTGACGATCTTCGGGATGTTCTCTTCGATGAACGGGAAGGTAAGCAGGATGCGCAACGAATTCGTGAGCGCTGGGCCGGTCTGCGCCAACTGTTCGAGCAGCTTGCGGAGATTCGGAACGATCGTCTCAATGTCCTTGGTGTTCTCGTCCAGGATGTCGTTGACCGTCGAGGACAGGTTCCCGACGTTGTCGAGTGCCGTCGTCAGGTTCTGACGCTGATCGACCAAGAGTTGCAGGATGTCCGGCGCAGATTCCAGGGCTCGCTCGACGGTCGGCGTCTGGTCATTGATGGCCGCGGACAGGCGGTCGAGGCCGTCCATCGCCGAGATGATGTTCCCGGTCTGTCCGTTCAGGTCATTGACCAGGGTGCTCAGCCGCGGGACGAGGGTGCGCAACTGGTCGTCGTTGTCGCCGAACACCTGGCTCAACTCGTGCACGACGTCGCCGACCTGCGAGAGTCCGCCGCCGTTGAGCACGACCGACAGTGAACTCAAGACCTGCTCAGTTGTGGGATACATGCACGCGTCGACCCGCTGTGCCGAGTTGATGTCGGCGACCGGCTTGCCTTCAGGTGCGGCGATGTTCTTCTGGTCGGGGCAGTTCGGCAATGCCAGGCTCCCGCCGGGAGCGAGATACTGTCCGGTCGGCTTGTCCGGCGGAACGATCGCGATGTGTGCGGAGCCGAGGACGCTTGTCATTCCGATCATGGCGTGTGAGCCGGTCGGGACTTTGACACCCTTCTCGAGCCGCAGGGTGATCTCGGCGCTCCAGTCTTTGATCTTGATGTCGCCGACGCTCCCGACGGTCGCGTCCTTGATCATCACCGGGGCGTTCTCGACCAATCCGGACGCGGTCGGGATCAACGCACTGATCTTGTACGCGCCGTCGCCGGTTCCTTGGGCGCCGATCGATGAGAGGGTCGACACCGGTCCGGTTCCACACGCCGCGACAGGAACGAGCAGCAGTACGCCTGCGACGAGGCAGGCGACGCGGCGTCGTGCCAGTCCCAGTCGCAGCCCCATTCCCATACGCGTTCGAGTCATCCTTCGCCTCCGAATGGGACGAGAAGGTCTGCCAACGGGTCCGGAGCCGCATCGCGACTGACCTGGTCTCGTTGGACGACGCCCGCCCGCGCGCGTGCCCGGACGCTCGCGTCCTGGTAAGTGATCTGGTCGGGTGTGGCCGTCCGACCGATCACTGGGTTGGACAGGAACGGCGGGTAGTTGACCACGACGTCCTTCATGATCGGAGCGATCATGTCCACGCACGCCTCGACGTCCTTCTCGGTGTCACCCGGACGTGCGGTGGATTCCATGCTTCCGCACAGCATGGTGATCAGATTATTGCCCATGCCGAGACCGAACACACCGTCGAGCGCGCCGGTGAGCGGGTTGTAGATGTTGAAGAAGTTGGCCAACTGAGTCGGGGCGGAGTGCAGTAGTCCCTGCACCTGCTCGTCTTTGCGTTTGAGGGTTGCGGTGAGTTGCGACAGCTTGTCGACGGTCGAGACGACCGTCGAGCTGTTGTCACCGAGGAAGCCCTCGAGCTCGCCGATGGCCTCGTTCAGATTGGTCATCGCATCGCCCATCGCCTGGCTGCTGCCGGAGATGACTCCGCTCACCGATGCCATGCGGCCGTTGAATTGAACGATCTGCTCGTGGCTCGTCGACAGTGCGTCGGTCAGGGTCTGCAGGCTCTTGACCGATGCGAACACGTCGTCTCGGTTCTCCGCGAGGGTTCCCATCACCGACGACATCTGCTTGATCGACTCGGCGATGGCTGCGCCGTTCCCATCCAGGTTGTCGCCGATCACGTCGACCGCTCGGGCCGCGGTGCCCTTGTCCGCACCGTCCGGACCGATCGTCTCGGTCAACTCGGACAGTTGCTTCTTGACGTCGTCCCATTCCATCGGCACAGCGGTCCGCTCCATCGGGATGTCGGCGTCACCGTCAGCCAGTTCGGGACCACCCTTCGCATACCCGGGACTGAGCTGGACGAACCGCCCGGACACCAACGACTGCGCGACGATGACCGCGCGGACGTCGGCCGGAAGTTGCACGTCGTTGTCGACACGCATGACGACCTTCACATCGCCCGACCGTGGTTCGACCGAGGTGACTGTGCCGATCGGGACACCGACGACCCGCACCGAGTCACCCTCGTAGAGGCTGGAGACGGCTTGGAAGTACGCGGTCAGATTTCGAGTGGTGGCGCGCTGCACCCCGAACCACACGCCGCCCGCGATCAGGGCCAGGACGACGATGCCCGCGACTACCGCCCACACGCGACGATTGATACCCATGTCAGCGGCCTCCGTTCTGGCGGGTCGACGGTTTCGGGGTCGACGGTTGGGGGGTCGGATAGGTTCGCTTCGGCGTCTCGCGCGGAAGGTCCGGAGCGTCCGAGTTCGGACCCTGGCGCCAGTTCTTCGGGAAGAACGGCCCACCGGAGAAGTCGTAGAAGTACTTGGCCGCTTCCGGGTACTTTCGTTGCATCACCCTCATGAACGCACCCATGTAGTCGCCGAAGGTCGGGAGACCGACGAGCGAAGAGAAGTACGGGCCGGAACTGACCGCTTCGCCGAGGATGTTCGCGTACGGGCCGAGATTGTCGATGGCCTTCCCGAAGTTCTCCTCGTTGTCGTTGAGGATGTCGAGGACTCCGTTGAACTTATCCAGAACCGGACGCAGCTGTTCCTGGTTGTCGTTGACGACGCCGGTGATCTGGGATGCCACGTCGCGCGTGCCGGTGATCAGCTGACGCACCGCTTGGCGGCGCATGTTCAGTTCGCCGAGCAGCGAGTTCGCATCGATCAGCATCTGCCTGATCTGCTGGCTGCGCTTGCCGACGATGTCGGTCACCCCGCGAGCTCGATCCAGCAAGTCGTTGAGCGCGTTGTCGCGGTCGGCGATCGCTTTGGACAGCCGACCGACGCCGTCGACGGCACCACGTACGTTGTCGGGGGTCTTGGAGAACGTGTCCGACATCGTCGAGAGCGCCTTATTGAGCTGGTCGGTGTCGGTGTCGCGCAGGGTCGTCGTCGCCTCGTCGAGCGCGTCGGTCAGCGTGTAGGGCGACACGGTGGCGTCGACCGGAATCGACTGGCCGGGTTCGAGGCGACCATCACCGAGAGGTGTCAGCGTCAGGTTGCGGCGTCCGAGCACTGTCTCGGTCTTGATCGCGGCGCGCGTCCGTTCGCCGAGCACCACGGTGTCGTTGAGACGGAACTTCACTCTCGCGCGGGTCCCGTCGTCGGTCTGGTCCAGGGACAGTCCCTCGACCTTGCCGACCTCGACGCCTGCGACCATCACGACGTCGCCCGACACGAGGCCTCCGGCGTCGTCGAAGTACACGTCGTAGGTGCTGATCTGGGATAGGAACGGCAACCGGTCCATCTGCAGGGCGCTGATGACGAGCATCGCGGTGATGAGCACACCGATCACTCCGACGGACGCCTTCGACCGCTTGGTCCGCCGGTCCGGGGGCTGGCCTTCACTCATTTCGCGCACCTCCCGCCTGCCGTCGTCTGGTCGCCCATCGCGTCGATGGCCGTGTAGTAGTACTGGGTGTTGCCGGGGCCGGGCAGCAGCAGCCGGATCCGGCAGAAGTAGATCTGCAGCCACGAACCGTAGCTGCCGAGGTTCGACAGCTTCTTGAAGTCGCCGGGCAGCCGCCCCAACAGGTCCCGGATGAACGGTTCGGCTTTGAGCGCGTTTCCCGACGTGGTGCCGAGTGCGGTGATCGCCTTCTTCGTGTCGGGGCGGATGGTTCCCATCAGGTCGGCGAGGCCGGTGGTGGCCGACGCACTCTCGCTGATCGACCGACCGATCACGTCCTTGTCGCCCGCCAGCCCGCTGATCAGCTGCTGCATCCGGTCGACGCTCTGATCGAGCCCCCGATGATCGGCTTCTAGGGTGCCGAGGGTCTTGTTCAAGTTGTCGATCACGCTGCCGATGAGCTGGTCGCGGTCGGCGATCTCGTTGGTGAACGATGACGTGCTCGCGAGCAACGAGTTCAGCGAGCCGCCTTGGCCCTGGAAGACGGCGATGAGAGCGGACGAGAGTTTGTTGACCTCATCGGCGTTCATGGTGCGAAACAGCGGTTTGAATCCGCCGAGCAGCTTGTCGAGGTCCAGAGCGGGTTCGGTCCGGGAGATCGGGATCTCGTCGCCGGGGGCCATCGCCGTGTTGAGGTCACCATTGCCGGGCTGCAGTTCAAGGTACCGGTCCCCGGTGAGGTTCTCGTACCGGATGAGCGCTCGCGACGACTCGGGGAGTCGATAGTTCGCGTTGACTGTGAACTCGACGTGGGCCTTGTTGTCCTCGGTGAGTTCGATGCTCTTCACAGAGCCGACTTCGACACCCGCGATCTCGACGGAACTGCCCGATTTCATCGCGGACGCGCTGTCGAACATCGCGGCATACGTGTCGGAGCTGCCACTCTGGTACTTGCTGAACACGACGACCAGACCGGTCAGCACCAGCAGCATGACGACGATGAAGGTGCCGAGTTTGATGAGTGTCGCGCGGAACGCGCGTGCGCGCTTATCCACGAGGAGTACCTCCGAACAACAGGCTGAAGAGCTTGCCGGACTGCACCTTCGGAGTGGTGCGCGGCTGGTAGGGCTGGGGCGCGTTGTCGATCACGTAGAACTCAGTCCTCTTCTTGGACGTGATGTCCGAGAGCCCGGCCTCACAGGTCGGCGGGCCGTCGCCGCCGACCTCGGGCAGATCCTGCGGGTAGCGGTACGGGTCCTGCCCTGGGATGAGTGCCGCGTCGAGAAGCAGCATCCCGTTGCGACCGCCGAGGAACGGTCCAGCCGTGTCGGCAGCGTCGCTGGCCGCGGTGATGAAGCAGCGCAGTCCCGGAGACTGGTAGCCGAGCAGGTCGGTGACCGGGTTCAGGTCGCTCAGCGTGCTCATCAAGTCCTTCTTGCTCTTGCTGAGCACTCCGTTGCCGCTGCGAGCCATCCCGGTGACGTTGATCAGCAACTTGTCGAGGTTCGCCGAGTGATCGACGAGTGTATTGCCGACGACCGTCGCGTTGTCGACGGTCCGCATCAGGTCGCCCATCACGTCGGCATAGACGTCGGTCGCCCCCGCGGCTTGGGTGAACATCCGGTTGAGTTCGGGCAGATGCCGATTGGTCTTACCCAAAATCTCGTTCAGCTGGACCAGCGAGTCGCCGACCTGCTTACCGCGGCCGGACAGCGCCTCGTCGACGGCGCCGAGTACCACGTTCATCTTCTCGGGCTGGGTCTCGGCGAGTAGTCCGACGAGTTGCTGATAGACGGTGTTTAGCTCGACCACGACGTGGTCGGCCCTGATCTCGTCGCCTGCGGTGAGCGTTCCGCGGGGACCGTCCGTAGGCACCACGAGATTCACAGCTTTGGCGCCGAATACCGTGTTCGACTTGATGTCGGCGCGTACGTTCCCGGGAACCGACGACAACTGACCGGAGTTCATGTCGAGCTTCAGTTCGGCCTGGTCACCGATCTCGCGGACGCTGGCGACGTGTCCCACGGTGACACCGCGGAGCTTCACCTTCGCGTCTGGGTTCATCACCAGACCCGCACGCGGCGCGAACAGCGTGACCGTCTTCGTGTCTTGGAACCAGCCGAGGAACTGTCCGGAAGCGAGCGCCACGATGACGACGAGCGATACGACCATCACTGTCGCAGCGAGCTTGCGCACACCGTTCCCACGGGTCCTAGTTGCCATGCCCCTCACCCGGCCAGATTGAAGTTGCCGTCGGAGCCATAAATGGCTAGCGACGTGAGAAGCGTGATGACGACGACCACGACCAACGAGGCGCGGACAGCGTTGCCCACCGCGACTCCGACGCCGACGGGACCGCCGGACGCGTTGAAGCCGTAGTAGGTGTGGATGAGCATGACTCCGACCGCCATACAGATGGCCTGCACGAACGACCACAGAATGTCGGACGGAATCAGGAACGTCGAGAAGTAGTGGTCGTAGACGCCGCCGGACTGCCCGTACATGATGACCGTCGCGAACCGGCTCGCGATGAACGACGCGAGCGCGGCCAGTGCGTACAACGGGATGATCGCGACGAGTCCAGCGACGATTCGCGTGCTCACCAGGTACGGAATGGACGATATCGCCATGACTTCGAGTGCGTCGATCTCTTCGCTCACTCGCATGGCACCCAACTGTGCCGTCGCGCCGGCACCGATGGTTGCGGCCAGCCCGATTCCCGCGATGACCGGGACCGCGATGCGGACGTTGATGAACGCGGAGAAGAAGCCGGTCAGTGCTTCGACACCGATGTTGGCGAGCGAACTGTATCCCTGGACGGCGATGGTTCCGCCGGTGAACAGGGTGAGGAAGCCGACGACCACAACGGTGCCGCCGATCATGGCGAGCGCACCGGTGCCCATCGAGATCTCGGCGATGAGCCGCAGCATCTCTTTCTTGTACAGGCGGATCGCTCGCGGGATCGAAATGATCGAGTCCCAGTAGAACAGCGCCTGATCGCCGATCTTGTTCCAGTCCTCGCCCGCACGCTTGAGTGCGACGCGTGCGGTGAGAAGTCGCGTAGTTCCCGGAAGTACCATGTCAGCCCATCGTCGCTTTCAGCCCGACCGCGGTCACAACCACGTTGACGACGAACAGCGCCATGAACGAGTAGACGACCGTCTCGTTCACCGCGTCGCCGACGCCCTTGGCTCCGCCCTTCACATTGAGTCCGCGGTAGCAGCCGACCAGACCTGCGAACAGACCGAACAGCGCGGCTTTGATCATCGAGATGACGAGTTCGCCGAGACCGGTGAGCAGCGTCAGATTGGCGATGAACGCGCCGGGGTTGACGTCCTGCAGGTACACGGAGAATACGAAGCCACCCGCAATACCGATCGTGCAGACGAGGCTGTTGAGCAACAGCGCGACTCCGGTCGAGGCGACCACACGCGGAACGACGAGTCGATGGATCGGATTGATGCCGAGCACGCGCATCGCGTCGATCTCTTCACGGATCGTGCGGGCGCCGAGATCGGCACAGATCGCGGTCGCGCCTGCGCCCGCAACGATCAGCACGGTGACGATCGGACCGATCTGCGTGATGGTTCCGAGCGCCGCGCCCGCACCCGACAGGTCCTGCGCGCCGATCTCGCGAAGCAGGATGTTCAACGTGAAGCTCACCAGGACGGTGAACGGGATGGCGACGAGCAGGGTCGGCACCAGGGAGACGCGGGCGATCGCCCACGACTGCTCCACGGTCTCTCGGAACTGGAACGGTCGGCGAAACAGTTCGCGGGCCGCTTCAACGGTCATCTCCACGAAATTACCGACGCCGTTCATCGGAGCGGCCAGCTTTGTCAGCAAGTCCCCTCCTCCCACCGGTGAAGGCAACCTACCACGGTCCTCAGGCGCTTCAGCGACGCAACTCGACATCGACGATTCATCAGCCCAACCGCTCTAGTCCATCAATTCGGACGCCGAGAATGTCGCTTTTCCGGCGGGTGTCTCGAAGTACGACGACAGGGTCCCGGCTAGCGCCTCGGAACTCCACTCGTCGCCGTCCGCCGCGAAGACCTCCCGAATCGTCGGCGCGGCCATCAGTGTGACCTTCGGTCCGTACACGACGAAGACCTGACCGGACACGTTCGCTGCGGCAGGGCTCGCCAGATAGCGCACCAGTGTGACGACGTGCTCGGGCGACAGCGGGTCGATTTCGCCCTCGGGTGCGTCCGGAAAGACACTCGCCGTCATCGCGGTTCGCGCTCGCGGGCAGATCGCGTTCGCGGTCACTCCATATCGAGACAGGGCACGAGATGCCGAGAGGGTCAGCGCCGTGATGCCCGCCTTGGCCGCTCCGTAGTTGGCCTGCCCCGCCGGGCCGAGGAGTCCGGCCTCGGACGCGGTGTTGATGAGGCGGCCGTACGCGGGGTCGCCCGCAGCCTTCGACGCCGCGCGCCAATGCGCAGCGGCGTTCCGATTGAGCAGGAAGTGTCCACGCAGATGCACGTTGAGGACCAGGTCCCACTCGTCGTCGGACATGTTGAAAAGCATCGCGTCTCGCGTGATTCCGGCATTGCTCATCACGATGTCGAGACCGCCGAGGTCCTCGGTCGCCGTACGCATCAGCTCACGCGCGGTCGCCGAATCGGAGATGTCGCCCGCGACGCGCACTGCGGTGCCGCCTGCCGTCGTGACCGCGTCAATGACATCGCTGGCATCGAGGGCGCGCTCGAGATCGTTGACGACGACTGTCGCCCCGTCGGCCGCCAGGCCGATCGCTTCGGCTCGTCCCAGGCCTCCTCCGGCACCGGTGACGATCGCGACCTTGCCGTCCAATGTTCCGCCCACTCTCGAACCCTCTCCACTGCGCGCCGGATCGGCGCCGATCGTCTACAACGCGACTCAGACTAGAACATGTTCTAACAATTCGGCTAGCGCCTTGGCGAAAGGCGTTGCCTCTGACCGGATTCGGCTCACTCGATATAGAGCGCCGAACGCGGACACGACGCGACAACCTGACGCATCTCCTCGGCACGCGTCGATGGCAGGTCCTCATCGAGAATTACCAGGTAATCGTCGTCGTCCAGATCGAACACATCCGGTGCCATGCCCACGCAGACCGCGTTGGACTCGCACAGGTCGAAATCACACTTCACTCGCATCGTCTTCTCCTCAAGGTCTCCCGACCGCTAGTTGACGGACTCGGCACATTCACGTTAGAACGTGTTTCAGAAGTAGCCAACCATACCGGCGCGCGAGCGTCTCGAGGATCGCAGGAGAAACCGCCCATGCGTATCGCGTACACAGCCGATCAGGAGGAGTTGCGCCGCGAGTTGCGCTCCTATTTTAGCGGGCTCATGACTCCGGATCGCCGGGCGGCCCTGAACGGCGGTGACGGAGAGGTCGGCGAGGGCGACGCGTACCGGGACGTAGTTCGGCAGATGGGCGCCGACGGCTGGCTGGCATTGGGGTGGCCGACGGAGTTCGGTGGCGCGAATCGGTCGATGATGGACCAGTTGATCTTCACCGACGAGGCCGCGATCGCAGGCGCTCCGGTGCCATTCCTGACGATCAACTCGGTGGCTCCGACGATCATGCACTACGGGACCCCGGCACAGAAGGAGTTCTTTCTGCCGAAGATCGCGGCAGGCGAGCTTCACTTCTCGATCGGATACTCCGAGCCCGATGCAGGCACCGATCTGGCGGCCCTGCGCACGACGGCCGTCCGCGACGGCGACGAGTACGTGATCAACGGCCAGAAGATGTGGACCAGCCTCATCCCGTATGCGGACTACGTCTGGCTGGCCTGCCGCACCGACCCGGAGGCATCCAAGCACAAGGGCATCTCGATGCTGGTGATGCCAACAACCGCCGAAGGCTTCTCGTACACGCCGGTCCATACGATGGCGGGCGTCGACACGAGTGCCACCTACTACCAGGACGTACGTGTGCCGACGAGTTCCATCGTCGGCGAAGAGGGCGGCGGCTGGTCGCTGATCACCAACCAGCTCAATCACGAGCGCGTTGCGCTGTGCAGCGCCGCACCCATCCAGAGCGCCCTGAACGAGACGCTGGCGTTCGCGCGCGAACAGACCTACGGCGGCGGACGTCTGGCCGATGTGCCGTGGGTGCAGGCGAACCTCGCGCAGGTACACGCCAAGGTCGAGTTTCTCAAGCTCATCAATTGGAAGATCGCTTCCATTGCAGCACAAGGTGGTTCGCCGTCGCCCGCGGACGCCTCGGCCACCAAGGTGTTCGGGACCGAGTTCGCGACGCAGGCGTATCGACTGCTGATGGAGATCGCCGGCCCGGCCGCGACACTGCGCCAAGACTCCCCCGGAGCCCACCTGCAGGGTCGCTTGGAACGCTTCGCGCGAACCTCGCTGATCCTCACTTTCGGCGGCGGCACCAACGAGGTGCAACGCGACATCATCGGCATGCTCGCACTCGGCCTTCCGCCCGCTCGCCGCTGACCACCTCTAAGGAGAACTCTCAACATGGACTTCACTCCCACCGAGGCGGCAGGCGATCTGACCGCTCTCACCACGGATATCACCGCGCGGCTCGCGACCCGAGAGCGCACGGCAGAGCTCGAAGCCGCTCGCGCACCCATCGACGCAGATCTTTGGCGCGAAGTCGCAGGCGCAGGCCTACTCGGTCTGGCGGCGCCGTCCGAGGTCGTCGGCGACGCCGGGGCCGATCTGACGACGCTCGAGACGACAGCGACCGCAACTGTCCTCGGCCGCGCCCTGGCCCGTCTGCCCTACCCACAGCACGCGGTTGCTGCGGTCCCGCTTCTCGCCGCGCACGGCGGCGACGCGCTCCGCGGACTACTCGGCAGGGCGGTGGTCGGCGACGCAGTGATCTCGGCTGCCGTCGAAGAGGACCTGGGATTCGACCTGCTCGTTCCGTCGACCACGGTGTCCCCGGACGCCCGGGTCACCGGAACCAAGGTCAACGTGCCGTATGCGGACGCGGCCGACGCGCTCCTCGTGGTCGCGGCAAGCGCCGACGGGCCGGTGGCCGTGGTCATCGAGGTCGGTCCGGGCGTCACCGTCGTCGAGACCCGTTCCACCGGCCTGAGCCCGGTGTACTCGGTATCGTTCGAGAACGCCGCGGGCACCGTCCTGGAAGGCGGTGCGGACACGGTGTTGCACGCACGGGACCTCTTGCGTATCGGCGTGGCAGCCGATCAATGCGGCGTCGTGGCGGGGGCGCTCGCGGCGACCGCCGACTACGCGCGCGAGCGCGAGCAGTTCGGGCGGAAAATCGGTTCGTTCCAAGCCGTCGCCCAGCGCCTGGCCGATGCCTATATCGATGCGCAGGCACTCGAGTTGACCGTTGCTCAGGCCGCCTGGCTGCTGTCAGGCGCGGCAGACACCGATAGTGCTGAAACCACCGCCGCGGTCGACACCGCTGCCTTCTGGTCAGCGGACGCCGGCCACCGCGTCGCCCACACGGCCGTCCATGTGCACGGTGGCGTCGGACTGGACACCTCTCACCCCGTCCACCGCTTCTTCCTGCGCGCCAAGCAGAACGAGTTCACGTACGGATCGGCTCCGGTGACGCTCAGCGAACTCGGCGCAGCACTGGCCGCACGATGACATCGACGTCGGTCACCGACGCGGTCACGCTCGGACAGCTACTCGCGCCGTTGGCCGACGTCGACGACCGAGGCGTCTGGTTCGACGGCGAATTCACCTCGTGGCGGGATCATCTCGCCGACGCCCGCCGCTATGCGGCCGCGGCATCGACACTGCTCGACGACAAGCGACCGTCCCACGTCGGAGTTCTCCTGAGCAACGGTGTCGAGTTCTCTCGACTTTTCGCGGCGGCGGCGTTCGGCGGGTTCGTCCTGGTCGGCCTCAACTCGACGCGTCGAGCCAGCGCGCTCGTCGCCGATGCGGTGCTCGCCGACTGCCAGCTGATCCTGGTGTCGCCGGAGACCTCTGCGCTATTGCCCGACGTCCCCGGCGCCCGAACGCTCGACATAACGTCCGCCGAGTGGACGTCGCGGACACACGCGTCGACGCCGGACGACTTCGTGCCGGTCGACACCGATCCACAGGACCTGACGATGCTCATCTTCACATCGGGCACGACCGGAGACCCCAAAGCTGTGCGGTGCAGTCAGCGGAAGTTCGCCGCGCCGGGAGCGATGCTCGCCGACCGGTTCGGGATCGGACCTGACGACGTCGTCTATCTTTCGATGCCGATGTTTCATTCGAACGCATTGATCGCAGGCTGGTCGGTCGCAGCGGCCGGCGGATCGTCGATCGCGATCGCACCGCGCTTCTCCGCCCACGGATTCGGCGACGACGTACGACGATACGGCGTCACGTACGCCAACTACGTCGGCAAACCGCTCAACTACATTCTCCAGACGGCACCGCGTCCGGACGATGCGCAGACCGGGTTGCGCATCATGTACGGGAACGAGGCCTCGGCCGCAGACCGCGCCGAGTTCACGCGCCGTTTCGGTGCTCGAGTCGTCGACGGTTTCGGGTCGACCGAATCGGGCGTCTCGATCTCGCGGACGCCGGACACACCGGACGACGCGCTCGGACCGCTGGTCGCGCCGGTCGCAGTCGTCGATCCAGACACGCTCGACGTCGTCGCCCCCGGGGTGGTAGGCGAGATCGTGAACACGTCGGGTCCCGGCTTGTTCGACGGCTACTACGGCGATGACGCAGCGACAGCCGCACGGATGCGCGGCGGCGTGTACCGCACCGGCGACCTCGCGTGGGTGGACGAGGACGGCTACGTGTACTTCGCCGGACGGATCGGCGACTGGCTACGGGTCGACGGCGAGAACCTCGGAACCCGACCCATCGAGAGTGTGCTCCGCAGACATCAGCGCATCTCGGACGTCGCGGTACTCGGCGTCCCCACCGAGATCGGCGATGCTGTCGGCGCCGTACTCGTCGCCGACAGCATCGATCGGGCCGACTTCGAATCGTTCCTCGACGCCCAGACCGACCTCGGCCCCAAGCAGCGCCCGACTCACGTCTGGATCGTCGACACGCTCCCCGAGACCTCGACGTTCAAGACCGCTCGATCCGCCCTGGTTGCCTCACTCGGCTCCCCCACGTGGACTAGTTGACGGGTTCCGCGCGCGCTCAGCGCGCGGAACCGAAGGGCAGCAGGGCCATCTCGCGCGCGTTCCGCACTGCGGTCGCCAATTGTCGCTGCTGCTGTGGCGACAACCCTGTCACCGCGCGAGCACGAATCCGGCCTCGCTCGGAGAGGAAGCGACGGAGGACCTCCGTATCCTTGTAGTCGAACGTCAGATTGGGATCGGCCCGACGACGTTTGGCCTGCGACGCACGCGACTTCGGGTTCTTCGCCATCACCAGCTCGCCTTCGTGATGCCCGGGAGTTCGCCGCGGTGGGCCATCTCGCGGAATCGAATACGCGACACCCCGGCCTTGCCGATGTACCCGCGCGGCCGCCCGTCAACCGCGTCCCGATTGCGCAGGCGGGTGGCGCTGGCGTCGCGCGGCTGCCGTGCCAACTCCGACCGCGCAGCAGCAACAGCGTCGGCGGCGCTCGACGGCGAGGCGATGATCGCCTTCAGTTCTGCTCGACGCGATGCGTATCGCGCGACGATCGCTTGGCGTCGCTCCTGCTTGACGATCTTGGATTTCTTGGCCATCAGCGTTCCTCCTTGAATTCGACATGACGCCGGACCACCGGGTCGTACTTGCGCAGCACGAGTCGGTCGGGGTCATTGCGCCGGTTCTTGCGGGTGACGTACGTGTATCCCGTGCCCGCAGTCGACTTGAGCTTCACGATCGGGCGGATGTCGGTGCTTTTGCTCATCGTTTACAGTCGCCCCGCTGCCTTGATTCGTGCGATGACCGCGTCGATACCGTCTCGGTCGATGGTCTTGATTCCCGCCGCGGACACTCTCAGCGTGACGCGCCGCCCGAGCGAGGGCACCCAGTACGTTTTGCGCGTGATATTGGGTCGCCACTGCCGTGACGTGCGTCGATGCGAGTGCGAGACTCGCTTTCCGAATCCGGGAACCCGCCCGGTCACTTGGCATTCGGCGGACACATGCACTCCTTCTTATCGATAACGATTCGCATTAGCTACACCCAGCACGTTACAGTCGGAATCAATCAAACGGAAATCGTGTTCATTAAGATGGCGCGGAGATCTGAACGAAGGAGTCGCCCATGCCCAACGCGACAGAGCACACACCGGTGACGTTGGTGGCCGGCCTGAACCGAACCATCAACGCGCGCATCGCCTACACCCTCCTGGCCCCGGGCACGACAGTCGTCTCACACGACCTGCGCGACGTCGCGACCGGGAGAGTCACGCGTGTCGAGCACCGGATGTCCCGCGACGGCGTGGACACCCTCACCATCGACGACATCGAACTCGAGCACGGCTGCGTATCGTGCACCCTCCGTCTCGATCTGTTGCCGATGCTGCGCGTTCTGCACCGCGATCCGGAGATACGAAGGATCGTCGTCCTGCTCGACCCCGCTGTGGAACCCGAGCAGCTCGCCGTCGAGATTCAGAGCACTGTCGTTCAGGCTCCCCACGTGGATCCCGGCCCGGCCGGCCTGGACGTCGCCGTCGAGGCCACCTTGTGCGGTCTCGACGCGCGCACATGGCTGGCCGACGCGACCGGCGATCTGACTCTCACCGAAGCCGAGGTGACCTCACTCGATGACGAGCGAACTCTGTCACAGATCGCCGTCTCTCAGGCCCGGTTCGCGGACGCGATCATCATCGAAGGCGCCGACGGCGTGGAGAGTGCATACGAGCTCGCACGTCTGCATGCGGTCCTCCTTCGCCTCGCGCCCTCTGCAGGAATGCGCACCCTCAACAGCCAACAGGCGCTCACCAGGGAGATCGTCGAAGGGGCGATCGGTTCGATGGCTCCCGGTACTCCTCGCGGTAGGCCGACCCAACCGTTCGATCCCCTTCTCGCCGGCGGACCCGACCTGGAGGAGGACTGCGGTGTACGACTCGTGTCGTTCGAGGCCGACCGCCCGTTTCATCCCGAACGCCTCCACGACGCTCTCGACGTACTGCTCGAGGGCGTCGTGACGGCACGAGGACGGATGTGGTTGGCGTCCGACCCGGACGATGTCATGTGGCTCGAATCCGCGGGCGGCGGGCTCTCGATCCTGCACGTCGGCACCTGGCTCGCCTGCGTCGACGACCATTCGAGCGTCGACCCCGACCACTTGGCTCTCGCAGCACTCCGTTGGGACCCCGACCACGGTGATCGGCACAACGCGTTGACGGTCCTGTGCCATCGGACCGATCCCGACGATGTGCGCCGCGCACTCGCCGACGCCTTGGTCACCGATGACGAGCTGGCGCGTGGCCGACAGTATGTGACGTCACTGCCGTCACCGTTCGGGCACGCCCACCGCGACCCGTGCGAGGACATGGAGCCGCCCCAGCCAGAACCAGCACAGCAAGCCAAGCGCACCGAAGGGAAACAAGAATGAAGACTGGAATCCACCCCGACTACCACCACGTCGTATTCCGCGACGCTGCAACCGGCACCGAGTTCCTCACCCGTTCGACGGCGACGTCGGAGAACACCGTCGACTGGTCGGACGGCAATGCCTACCCGTTGATCGTCGTCGACGTGACGAGTGACTCACACCCGTTCTGGACCGGTGCGCAGCGCGTCATGGACACCGAAGGCCGCGTCGAACGGTTCAACCGTCGATACGGGAGGAGGTAGGTTCCACGGGCGTTCCTGCACCGAGGGTCGCCTGGATCCGGGTCGCAGCCTCCTTGTACTCGGACACCAGGGCGTCGATCATCTCCTCGACGGGCACGATCGCGTTGCAGCGACCCACGATCTGGCCTGCGGGCATTGCGACAACCTCCGGGTCGGCTGCCTGCGAGATGCGAGCATGCGCCTCGCCGACCAACAGGTTCTGGAGGGGCATGGGAAGCGGTTCGGGCGCACCCTGGGCATCCCATGCGTCGGTCCACTTCGTCTTGAGTAGTCGGGCCGGCTTACCGGAGTAGATGCGGCGCCGAACGGTGTCGCGCGACGTCGCAGCGAGCAGGGCCTGCTGGACGGTGGACGGACCGTCGCCGGTCGCGCCCAACTCGTATTCGGCCGCGGTCAACCAGTACGTGCCCATCCACACGCCCTGCGCGCCGAGCGCGATGGCTGCCGCCATCTGCCTGCCGCTCCCGACGCCGCCCGCGGCGAGGACCGGAGCGGTGTCGCCAAGTGCGTCGACCAGCTCGGGCCACAGGACCATCGACGTGACCTCGCCAGTGTGACCGCCTCCTTCGTAGCCCTGTGCGATCACGATGTCGACCCCGGCGTTCACATGGCTCAGCGCATGCTCCTTGGCTCCGGCGAGTGCCGCGACCTGCACTCCGTTCTCATGCGCGATCGCGATGACATCTTCGGGCGGCGAACCAAGAGCGTTCGCGATGAGCTTGATCTGCCCGTACTTGCGCGTGTGCTCCATCGCGATGTCGACGTGCGAGCGGGCCACCGAGTGCAACCAGCCCAGGACGCCGGTGTTGACGCGATCGCCGCTGTCGGGGAGGTGCGGCACCCCGAGATCGTCGAGAGTCCGTTCGACGAACGCACGATGCTCGGGCGGAATCATCGAGTCGAGGTCCACCTTGGAACCCTCTGTCGGGATCTTGGCCGGCATCACGACGTCGACGCCGAACGGCTTGCCGTCGGTGTTCTCATGCATCCATTCGAGGACTTCGTCGAGTTCCTCGGCTTCGTTGAATCGTACGCATCCGAGGACACCGAGGCCGCCGGCGCGGCTGATCGCGGCGGCGACGTGCGCGCTCGGCGTGAATCCGAAGATCGGGTACTCGATACCGAATTTCGTACTGAGGTCAGTCTTCATTTCTGTCCTTAATTCCTTCGCGGGCTGTCGTCGAGCGGGGTGTGCGTCTACACGTGCCGTTAGACGGCTTCGTCGGGGTGTCGGGAGGACGCCACCTCGGCTGCCCATCGGTAGTCGGGCTTGCCTGCGGGCGAACGTTTCAGTTCGTCGACGAACCACACACTGCGTGGGACTTTGTATCCGGCCAGGTCGGCACGCACCACGTCGCCGAGTTCGGTCAACGTCGGCCGAGCGTCGTTGCGCGGCGCGATCACGGCGGCCACCCGTTGTCCGAACCGTTCGTCGGCGACGCCGACGACGCTCACGTCGAAGACCCCCGGATGTGACTTCAGTGAGGCTTCGACTTCTTCGGGGAAGACTTTCTCACCGCCGGTGTTGATGGACATCGACCCGCGGCCGAGCATTGTGATGGTGCCATCAGCCTCGATGCGCGCAGAGTCGCCGGGCAACGAGTATCGGACGCCGCCGTACTCGACGAACGTCTCGGCGCTCTTGGCCGGCGCGTTGTGATAGCGCAGCGGGATGTGTCCGGTACGCGCCAAGCGACCGGTCTCGTCGTCGCCGGGCTGCAGACGCGTCCCGTCTTCACGAAGGACGTGGGTGTTCGGATCGGCTTTGACGGTTGGTGCTCCGACCCGACTCTGCCCCTTAAGCGCCATCCCCATGCCGCCGAACCCGGTCTCGGACGACCCGATCGCGTCGATCACGACCGCGTTCGGGAACTTCTCCAGGTACCGCTCCTTGACGGCGGGCGAGAACAACGCAGCGGACGAGGCCACGGACACCACGGACGACGTGTCGTAGTCGCCGGCTTCGAGCGCCTCGATCATCGGGCGGCCCATCGCGTCCCCGGTGATGAAGACGACGTTCACCTTGTGTCTGTCGACGGCCTCCCACACTCCGGCAGCGTCGAAGTCGGGGTAGACGACGGCTTTACCGCCCGCGAACAGCGACTGGAAGATGGCCCACTGACTGCCGCCGTGGATGAACGGTGGGATCGGGAATCGGACCAATTGACCGCCTGCGGCCCCAGTCTCGGCGTGCTCCCACTCGCTCTCGACCGGTCGGCCCGTGTACCAGTCGATGCCACCGCCGAGGACACGCCAGACGTCTTCCTGACGCCAGACGACACCCTTTGGCTTGCCGGTGGTTCCGCCGGTGTAGAGCATGTATAGGTCGTCGTCGCTGCGTTCAGCGAAATCACGCTCGCGGGACGATTCGGCGATCGCGTCCTCGTAGTCGACGACAGTAACCCCGCCCGGATCGAGCTGCTCTGCCCCGCCTGCTTCGCCGCGGAGATCCGGTGTCGAGACCACCACCCGCGCCACCACGTCGTGTGCCGATTTCGATAACACGTTGCACACCCGCTCGGTGTAGCGGTCCTCGTGGATGAGCACTTTCATCCCGGAGTCGGAGATGATGTGCTCGAGCTCGGGTTCGACGTAGCGGTAATTGACGTTGACCATGACGGCCCGGATCTTGAAGACGGCGATCATCGCTTCGACGGACTCGATGGTGTTTCTGCTGTATATACCCACTCGGTCGCCCGGTTCGACACCGAGTTCGGCGAGCTTGTGCGCGACGGCGTTGGACCGTTCCTCCATCTGCGTGTAGGTCCGGGAATCGTCCCCCGATTCGAGTGCGACTCGATCGGGCATCAGGTCGACGGCATGCTCGATGAGGTCGGCAATTGTATAGGCCATGCGTCAAAACTAGAACGTGTTACTGTCCGTGGCAAGGCTTGGCAAAAGACCGGAGGAACTGATGCCCGAACAGACCACCGCCCCCACAGCACCCGACTGTCTCGTCGAGAAGCGCGACCACGTCCTGATTGTGACGATGAATCGTCCACAGGCACGCAATGCACTCTCCACCGAGATGATGGCGATCATGGAGCAGGCGTGGGACCAGGTCGACGCCGACCCCGAGATTCGGGCGGCGATCCTGACCGGCGCGGGCGGCTACTTCTGCGCGGGAGCGGACCTCAAGTCGATGAACAAGAAGGCCCCGGGGGACAAGTTCTCCGAGGGCGGCTGGGACCTGACTCGGATGCCCGCGCTCCTGAAAGGCCGCCGTCTCACCAAGCCGCTGATCGCAGCGGTCGAGGGCCCCGCGATCGCAGGCGGCACCGAGATTCTGCAGGGGACAGACATCAGGATCGCGGGCGAGAGCGCGAAATTCGGTGTGTCGGAGGCGAAGTGGGGACTGTTCCCGTTGGGCGGCAGCGCAGTCCGGCTGGTTCGGCAGATTCCGTACACCGTCGCAGCGGACATCCTGTTGACCGGCAGGCACATCACCGCGACCGAAGCCGAACGGTACGGGCTCATCGGTTACGTCGTACCGGACGGCACCGCACTCGACAAGGCACTGCAGATCGCCGACCAGATCGCGGCGAACGGACCGTTAGCGGTCCAGGCGATCCTCAAGACCATCCGCGACTCCGAAGGTCTACACGAGGAGGAGGCGTTCAAGATCGACGCCGAACTCGGCGCAGCCGTCTTCAAATCCGCCGATGCGAAGATCGGTCCTCGCGCGTTCGCCAACAAGGAGAAGCCCGCGTTCACCGGCGAGTGACGTCCATCGGCATTGACACTCCGCGTATTAGCGACAAGTCTCTAATACATGGACATCACATTCGCCCGTCAGGTCCTCGCCGCACAACCGTTCAGTGAACTGCTCGGTGCGCGCCTCGTGTCGCTCGGCGACGATCGCGCCGTCCTCGAGATACCCGTCGACGACCGACTCCGGCAGCAGTACGGGCTAGTCCACGGCGGAGTGCTCGCGTACCTCGCCGACAACAGCCTGACGTATGCGGCGGCGCTCGGTCTGGGACCGAATGTGTTGACCAGCGGACTGACCATCGATTACGTCTCGGGAGCCCGCGACGGCTCGATCTTGCGCTCGACCGCCGAACTCGTGCATTCGAGTCGTCGGAAAGCCGCAACCCGCTGCCTGATCGAGATCGTCGACGACGCAGGCGGGGCGAAACTCTGTGCCGTCGCCCAAGGCACGACGCTGGCGACGTCGGCCGCGGACTGACGTGGGCCGACGTCCGAAGTTCAGCACCGACGACCTGCTCGACGCCGCACTGCAGGTGGCGCTCGACGACGGAGCGGCGGCAGTCACCGCCGTCGCCATCGCCAGAGCAGCAGGCGCACCGTCCGGATCGATCTACCACCGCTTCGCGGGCAGCGACGAGATCCTCGCACGCCTCTGGCTCCGCACGATCTCCGAGTTCCAGTCCGGTCTCCTCAGCGTCTTGGCGGGCGACGACACTGTCGCCGCAGCGGATGCGGCCGTCGCACACGTCTTCGACTGGTGTGCGGAGAACCCCGGCAAAGCCCGGCTTCTGCTGACCTTCGACCAGTGCGAGATCGACCGCCGCGCACCACGATCGGTGGTCGACGAGCTCCGTGAACGCAACGACGCCGCTAGGAGAGCACTCGCCGAGTGGACGGGTCGCCATTTCGAGAATCCCGGACGCGAGGAGTTCGATCGGGCGGTGTATGCGCTCGTCGACCTCCCGTACGGAGCCGTGCGACGGCACCTCCCCGACGGCAGACCGCGACAATGGTTGCGAGACTCCGTCGTGGCGACCTCGCGCCGCGTGATCTCGTCCAGCGAGTGAGAGTCGACCTCTTCCGCCCGTCCAGCACGAGAGTTAGCATCCGGTGATGGATATCGTGCTCCCGACCGGCTGCGGAACTCACCGCGCACAGTGATCGTCGGCGAAGCGACCCACTGCGGCGCGGACGCTGCCGCACGTGCACGCTGCCCCGTCACACCCCAGTACGCAGAGATCACAGCGATCATCACTCGCGGACGTCTCGCCGCCTGCGACGGATACGTCGAAACGGACTCGGCGCGTGACCTGTCAGATCAATTCGGCCAGTTCCCGGATCGTCGAGATGTCCCGAGCAGTCACCATCAGGGTCGTGACGCCGGCCGCCTCCCAGTCACCGATCTGGCTTCGTACCTCGTCCCGGGTGCCGACGAGCATGGTCTCGCGAACCATCTCGTCTGGCACCGCGGCGACGGCCTGCGCCTTGTGGCCGGACAGGAACAGTCGTCCGACCTCGTCGACGACGTCGCCGTAGCCCATCCGCCGGTAGAGGTCGGCGTGGAAGTTCTTCTCCTTCGCCCCCATCCCGCCTACGTACAGGGCGGTCGACGGCCGATACCGCTCGATGGCCGCTGGGACGTCGTCGGTGATGACGCACTGCGCGTTCGCAGCGATCTCGAAGCTCTCGCGGGTCCGACGAGCGCCGGGCCGCGCGAGCCCTTCGTCGAGCCAGGTGTTGAACATGTCGGCCAGCCGCGGCGTGTAGAAGACCGCGAGCCAGCCGTCGGCGATCTCCGCGGTCTGTGCGACGTTGCGTGGCCCTTCGGCGCCGAGCCAGATCGGGATGTCGGCGCGCAGCGGATGGGTGATCGACTTCAGCGGCTTCCCGAGACCGGTGACGCCCGCCCCATCGGCCAGCGGAAGTCGATAGTGCGGCCCGTCGCTGGTGACGGGCGCCTCACGCGCGAGGACATCCCGCACCACCTGCACGTACTCCCGGGTCCGTGCGAGGGGCTTTCCGAACGACTGCCCGTACCAGCCCTCGACCACTTGCGGACCCGAGACGCCGAGCCCGATCACATGCCGTCCGCCGGAGAGATGGTCGAGCGTCAACGCTGCCATCGCCAGCGATGTCGGAGGTCGTGCCGACAGCTGAGCCACCGCGGTGCCGAGGCGCACGCGCGAGGTCTGCGAGCCCCACCAGGCCAACGGGGAATAGCAGTCCGATCCCCACGACTCCGCGGTGAACACCGAGTCGAAGCCCGCGTTCTCGGCCGCGACGACGAGGTCCGCCGCATTCTCGATCGGACCAGCGCCCCAATATCCGAGCTGTAGGCCGAGTTTCATTCGCTCGCCTTTCGTCAAGAGTCGTCCGAACCCTTGCCCACAATACTAGAACGTGTTCTAGTTAGGGGATGACGACTAGTGCCCAACATTCGAGTCCCGAAGTGTCGGTGCCCGCACCCGAATCGGAGATCCTCTCCGCGGACCTGACCAATTCCTTCGACTACACGAGGTCGCTCGGCCCCGTGCTCTCCCAGTTCGCACTCGCCCTCCGAGACGGCCGAATCGTCGGCAGTCGAGGATCGGACGGTCGCGTCAGTGTGCCGCCCGCAGAGTACGACCCGACGAACAACCGACCGATCACAGAGATCGTCGAAGTCGAGACAGTCGGCACCGTCGAGTCGTGGACGTGGCAACCCTCCCCGTCGCAGAACCAGCCGCTCGCGGGTCCGTTCGCGTGGGCACTGGTCCGACTCGACGGGGCCGACACCTCGCTGCTGCACGCGGTGGCCGCCGACGCCGCCGACCAGGTGAGCACCGGCGCGCGGGTGCACGCAGTATGGCGCGACGTGCGGACCGGACGCATCGACGACATCGCCCACTTCGCGCTCGGCGACGCTCCCGAGACGGCTGCGCCGTCCGACGGCGAGTCGATCGCCGACGACGCAGGCAACGTCGTGATCACGACGCCCATCGGCATGACGGTCCGCCACTCGGCGACCGAGCAGGAGTCCTGGTATCTCGAAGGACTCAAGGCGGGCAAGCTGATCGGCGGACGAGTGGCGACCGGCGAGGTCTACTTTCCGCCCCGTCAGGTCAGTCCCGCCGACGGCTCCCCGACCGTCGATCGTGTCGAATTGCCGGACACCGGAACCATCACGACGTTCTGCATCGTCAACGTGCCGTTCCTCGGCCAGCAGATCAAACCGCCGTACGTCGCCGCGTACGTGCTCCTCGACGGCGCAGACATCCCGTTCCTGCATCTCATCCTGGACACCCCCGCGGAGGACGTCCGAATGGGTATGCGCGTTAAGGCCGTCTGGCGCCCGGAAGCCGAATGGGATCACACCCTGCGCAACATCAGCCACTTCGCACCGAATGGCGAGCCGGACGCCGACTTCGAGTCATACCGAAACCACCTCTAGACCCGCGAAAGGAGTCGACCGACCATGAGTGCAAACTTCCCGCGGATCGCAGTGGTGGGGTTCGCCCACAGCACCAACGTCCCGCAGACGCACGGCACCACCAACGGCGTCGAGATGCTCATCCCCTGTTTCAACAAGCTGTACGAAGAACTGGACATCAGCCGCACCGACATCGAGTTCTGGTGCAGCGGATCATCGGATTACCTTGCCGGGCGGGCCTTCTCATTCATCTCGGCGATCGACGCGATCGGGGCCGTCCCGCCGATCAACGAATCGCACGTCGAGATGGACGCGGCCTGGGCCCTGTACGAGGCGTGGGTCAAGATCGCGACCGGTGAGGTGGATCTGGCCCTGGCCTACGGCTTCGGCAAGGCCTCGGCCGGCGACATGGACACGACCCTGGCCCTACAGACCGATCCGTATACGGTGGCTCCACTGTGGCCGGACGCTCCGTCCCTCGCCGGACTGCAGGCCCGCGCAGGCATCGACGCCGGTGCATGGACCGAAGCCGAGATGGCCGCGGTCGCCGCGCGGTCGAGTGGAGCCGACCCCACCGACCTCCTGGGCGCGGACTATGTGCGAGAACCGTTGCGCGCCCACGACATCGCTCCATACGCCGACGCCGGAGCTGCCGTCGTCCTCGCGAGCGAGGACCGTGCCCGCGAACTCGTCGACAACCCAGCATGGGTCACCGGCTGGGACCACCGTATCGACACCCCGAACATCGGTTCACGAGATCTCACTCGTTCTCCGTCGACCGAGCTGGCCGCGAACACCGCGTTCGGTGACCGCAGCCGTGACGTCGACGTCGCCGAGATCCATGCACCGTTCACCCACCAGGAGTTGATCGTCCGACGTGAACTCGGCATCGGGGAGAACACGCGGATCAATCCGTCCGGTGGAGCATTCAGCGGGAACGCACTGTTTTCCGCGGGCCTCCAGCGCATCGGTTACGCCGCGCATGCGGTCCTGACCGGCGACGCCCGGACCGCGGTCGCCCACGCGACGAGCGGCCCACTGCTGCAACAGAACATGGTCCTCACGTTGGAAGGCGGAAACTGATGGGACGCAATCGCGCAGCCGTACTGGGCACGGGACAGACCAAGTACGTCGCCAAACGCCACGACGTGACCATGGCCGGACTGTGCCGTGAAGCAATTGACCGCGCACTGGACGAGGCCCAGGTGAGTCTCGACGACATCGACGCGATCGTCATCGGGAAGGCTCCCGACCTCTTCGAGGGGACGATGATGCCCGAACTCGCGATGGCCGAGGCGATCGGAGCGGTCGGCAAGCGGTTGATCCGCGTACACACCGCCGGATCGGTCGGAGCGTCGACGGCGATCGTCGGGTCCTCACTGATCAGCAGCGGGGTGCACCGCCGCGTTCTAGCCGTCTCCTGGGAGAAGCAGTCGGAGTCGAATGCCATGTGGGCGTTGTCGATCCCGGTGCCGTTCACGATGCCGGTCGGGGCGGGCGCGGGCGGATTCTTCGCCCCCCACGTCCGTGCGTACATCAATAACTCGAAGGCGCCCAGCCATATCGGCGCGATGGTCGCGGCGAAGGACCGCAAGAACGGGTCGCTCAATCCGCTCGCCCACCTGCAGCAGCCCGATATCACCGTCGACAAGGTCCTCGCCTCGCAGATGCTGTGGGATCCGATCCGCTTCGACGAGACGTGCCCGTCGTCGGACGGCGCATGCGCTGTGGTGATCGGCGACGAGGCTGCGGCCGACGACGCGGTCGCCGAAGGGCGCCGGGTCGCGTGGCTGCACGCGACGGCGATGCGCACCGAACCGCTCTCCTACTCGCACCGCAACGTGGTGAGCCCACAGGCCGGACGTGACGCGTCGGCCGCACTGTGGAAGGCCGCCGGAATCACGAATCCGCTCGAGGAGATCGACGCGGCGGAGATCTACGTGCCGTTCTCGTGGTTCGAGCCGATGTGGCTAGAAAACCTCGGCTTCATGCCCGAGTACTCGGGTTGGAAGCTTACCGAGGCCGGCGACACCGCGATCGGCGGCAGGTTGCCGGTCAACGCGTCCGGCGGCGTGCTGTCGTCCAACCCCATCGGCGCGTCCGGCATGATCCGCTGTGCCGAAGCCGCGATCCAGGTGATGGGTAAGGGCGGCGAGCACCAGGTTCCTGACGCCCGCAAGGCCTTAGGCCACGCGTATGGCGGCGGATCGCAGTACTTCTCGATGTGGGTCGTCGGGGCGGACAAGCCGTAGTCTGCGCACACCTGATCGACCAGACGAGCGGAGCCGGGATCACCTGATCTCGGCTCCGCTTCGCTGTGCGTGTCAGGCTACGTGCCCACGCCGCTCGCCATCGCGTCTTCGACGGCGGTGATGAGGGTTCGAACTGCAACCGCTACGTTCTCGCCGGCCTCGGTCAGCCGATACACCGGGTGCGCCGGCGAATCCGCTGCACGAATTGCGAGACCGTCATCGCACAATGTGCGCAAAGTCTGCGTGAGCATGCGATCGCTGATCCCCTCGACCTGCGAGCGAATCTCACCGAAACGCTGCGGACCACTGTCGAGCCGGCCGAGCACTAGAGCACCCCATTTTCCGGTGACGTGCTCGAACACCTGCCGCGACGGACACATCTTCGCGAAGACGTCATACGGCAGCACATCGGAATCGGGCACAAAATCAATGTACGCCCCCGCTTGCACTTACGAAAGGTAAGTGATTCGATCATACTAGTTTGTTCACTCAGGCGTTTCGCGAGAGCGCCCCCACACTCTCGGAGGAGAGCCGCATATGAACCCGCTCAAACACGCCCAGGGACTGTCGACGACGATCGCCCGAGTCATTCTGGGCATCATCTTCCTGGCACACGGCTGCCAGAAACTGTTCGTCAACGGCATGGACGCCACCTCTGCGGGCTTCCAGATGATGGACGTTCCGGCGCCCACTCTCTCCGCATGGGTCGCTGCGATCCTCGAGTTCGCTGGCGGTATCGCCCTGATCGCGGGTCTCGCCGTCCCGCTGGTCGCCCTCCTGCTGATCCTCGACATGATCGGCGCCATCTTCATCGCCCACATCGACGCAGGCTTCTGGGCGTCCGACGGCGGATACGAACTCCCCCTGGCTCTCATCGCAGGCCTGATCGCCGTCGCCATCGCCGACCAAGGCCTCGCCTCCGTCGACTCCCACGTCGCCAAACGCTTCAAGAAGTAGCCGCCCGTGGCAAGAGCCCGACGACCACGTGGTCGTCGGGCTCTTGTCATGAACCGATCTATGCAGGACGCAGAGACGACATCGTCTCTCCGACCTCCCAGAAAGCCCGCAACGCCACCAGGTCGCCGTTGCTGTCGGCCTTATAGGTGAAGACCCCGTTCGCTTCGGAGATGTGTCCCGCTATGTGGGTGACGATCTTCCCGACGTACGCCACTTCGTCACCGCAGATGATCTCTTTGTCGAAGACGAAGTCGATCTTCTCGGTGGTGCCGATGGTCTTGTCCCAGAAGGCGGAGAGTCCGTCGGCACCCCGATGTCCGACGCCGTCTTCGTCGAACATCGACGGCCCCACCGGGTCTTCGACGACGGCGTCTGCCGCGAAGTTGGCGAGCCACGCGTCTTTGTCGCGTGCCGTCACCGCATCTCGCGAGCGACGACCGGCGAGCACCGCCGGGTTGTTCTCCCGATCGAGGTCGAGGTACGACGGCCGTTCGTCAGCCATGCGTCCTCACTTCGTCCCGTAATCGACCTGCAGTTCCTTGATCCCGTTGATCCACCCGTGACGGAGACGGTCGGGGTCGCCGATCTTGGTGATGTCGGGGATGAGGTCGGCGATCGCGTTGAACATCAGGTTGATCTCCATGCGGGCCAGGTTGGCTCCGATGCAGAAGTGCGTGCCGTTGCCGCCGAAACCGACATGCGGGTTCGGGTCGCGCATGATGTTGAAGGTGTACGGATCGTCGAAGATGTCTTCATCGTAGTTGGCCGAGCCGTAGAACATGCCCACGCGCTCGCCCTTCTTGATGTCGACACCCCCGAGGGTCAGGTCGCGCTTGGCGGTGCGCTGGAAGCAGTTGACGGGAGTCGCCCAGCGGACGATCTCGTCGACCGCGGTCGCGGGTCGCTCTGCCTTGAACAGTTCCCACTGCTCCGGATTGTCGAGGAACGCGTTCATGCCGTGCGAGATGGCGTTACGCGTGGTCTCGTTGCCCGCCACGGTGAGCAAGATGAAGAAGAACCCGAATTCGGCCTCATCGAGCGCGTGGCCGTCGATATCGGCCTCGATCAACGTGGTGACGATGTCGTCGGCCGGGCACTGACGGCGCTGCTCGGCCATGTTGTAGCCGTAGCCGAGGATCTCCATGTTGGCGGTCAACGGATCCGGCTCAAAGTCGGGATCGTCGTAGTTCATCATCGCGTTGGACCAGTGGAACAGCTTGGCGCGATCAGCTTCAGGGACGCCGAGCAGATCGGCGATCGCCAGCAGCGGCAGGTCGACGGCGACCTGCTCGACGAAGTCACCCTTCCCGGTCGCCGCCGCCTCGGACACGATTCGCCGCGCGGCCTCGTCGAGTTTGTCTTCGAGCGCGTGAACCGCCTTCGGCGTGAACGCGCGCGAGACGATCTTGCGCATGCGGGTGTGCTCCGGCGGATCGTGGTTGATCAGGAGCGCCTTGGTGCCTTCGAGCTGCTCGGGATCCATCTCGTCATCGAAACGCATGATGACGCCGTTCTCGTTGGTGGACCAGTCGTCGGCGTTCTTCGAGATCTCTCGAATGTCATCGAGCTTGGACACCACCCAGTAGCCGCCGTCGTGGAAGCCGCCGCCCTTGCCGGGAAGTTGTGCGTTCCACCAGATCGGAGCGGTTTTGCGGAGTTCGGCGAACTCCTTCATCGGGATCCCGTGCATCAGTAGGTCGGGATTCGTGAAGTCCCATCCCTCTTGATGCATGAACGGGCAACTTCCCGCTGACTCCTGCGACGCCCCCGTGTCAACGCTCTGCGCCTGGACCACGTCATCACCTCATTCCAAAGGTCGCGGGCCTCACCTGAAACAAGAACCCGTTACAATTTGCTGTAGCTCACACTCTGCCACACTGGATAGACGCGAACAATAACTTGTTCTAGTTTTGGTGAAGATTGATCTTCAGAGAGGACTGTGGAATGGGTGTACCGGTAATAGTCGAGGCGGCTCGCACGCCGATCGGCAAGCGCAACGGGTGGTTGTCGGGGTTACATGCCGCGGAAGTCCTGGGCGCGGCACAACTCGGTGTTCTCGAGCGGGCCGGAATCGATCCAGCCCTCGTCGAGCAGGTCATCGGCGGCGCGGTGATGCAAGTCGGCGAGCAGGGCAACAACGTGACACGCACCGCGTGGTTACACTCCGGGCTGCCGTGGCAGACCGGAGCCACCACCATCGACTGCCAGTGCGGATCCGCGCAGCAGGCGAATCACCTTGTGGCGGGCCTGGTCTCGGCCGGGGCGATCGACATCGGGGTCGCGTGCGGCGTCGAATCGATGTCGCATGTGCCACTCGGCGCGAACGTCGGCACCGATGCCGGTCCGCGGCGCCCGGAATCGTGGAGCATCGACATGCCCAACCAGTTCGAAGCCGCCGAACGCATCGCACAACGGCGCGGCCTCACCCGCGAAGATGTCGACGCGCTCGGCGTACGGTCGCAGGCCAACGCCAAGCGAGCATGGGACGAGGGGCGCTTCGACCGCGAGGTCCTCGCCGTCAACGCACCCGAGCGCACCAGGGAAGGCGACCTGACCGGACAGATCCTCGACGTCACACGTGACCAGGGGCTGCGCGAGACGACGGCCGAGTCGATCGCCGCCTTGAAGCCCGTGATGGAAGGCGGCATCCACACCGCGGGCACCGCTTCGCAGATCTCGGACGGGGCCGCGGCCGTCCTGATTATGGACGAGGACAGAGCCCGTGAGCTCGGTCTTCGTCCGCGTGCACGAATCAAGAGCCAGGCCCTCGTCGGGGCCGAGCCCTATTACCATCTCGACGGTCCAGTGCAATCGACCGAACGGGTCCTCAATCGGACCGGGATGAGCCTGAACGACATCGACGTCGTCGAGATCAACGAGGCCTTCGCATCGGTGGTACTCAGCTGGGCGCAGGTCCACGACGCGGACATGGACAAGGTCAACGTCAACGGCGGCGCCATCGCCCTCGGCCACCCGGTCGGCAGCACGGGGTCACGCCTGATCACCACCGCGCTGCACGAGCTCGAGCGCACCGACGGCGAACACGCATTGGTCACCATGTGCGCCGGGGGCGCACTGTCGACGGCGACGATTCTCGAACGAATCTGACCTGATGGATCCGAGCAACCGTCCCGCACAACTGGATTCGCCATTAGTCGGACGGCTCATCAAGTACGGGTCGCGGCTGAACACTGCGCTGTACCGAGTCACCGGCGGACGTCTGGGCGACCAGTGGCGGGTTGGCGCCGCCATGCGCAAGCCGGTTCCCGTGTGTCTGCTGACGACGACCGGGCGTAAGTCGGGTAAGGCGCGCACGGTCCCGTTGCTGTACATGCGACGCGGCGAGTCGATCGTGCTCGTCGCGTCGCAGGGCGGGCTGCCCGCAAACCCCGCCTGGTACTTCAATCTGAAGGCAGACCCCACGGTGTGGATTCAGATCGGTTCGGACACTGGCGAATTCACCGCCCGAATCGCGGGAGACGCCGAGCGCGACGAGCTGTGGCCCGCGTTGATCGAGTTGTACTCCGATTTTGACACGTACGCCGCGTGGACCGATCGAAGGATCCCGGTCGTCGTCTGCGATCGAGCCCGGACAGTCACACAGAGGCGCTGAACAGCCGCCCACTGAACTCGAGCACGGCACCGTCCTCAGTTCCCGCGACTACAGAATCACCGGACGGAGTCACCGCGAGAGACGTCAGTGGGCGGCCTGCACCGACCGTGCAGCGTCGTCCGTCCTTGCCCACGACGACGACCTGTCCGGTGGTCCTCGCCACGGCCAGACGCCCTCCCGGCACGATCGTCAGATCGTCGACGACGCCAGGCAACGGAGCCGTCACGTCCGCGACGACCGACACATCGGCGGGGTCGTCGAGCGGCACGCGCAAGATCCGACCGCTCGCGCTGGTGGTCATACCGACGTAGGCGTTGCCGTCGACGATCGCCATCCCGTTCATGCCGGTTCCATTCACGGTCGCATCGGGTGCCAGGTTTCGTGGCGCGCGCGCAGTCCATGCACGGTCGATCGTCCCATCACGTCGAACCCGGACGACGCCGAGGTTCGAGTCGGCGACATACATCGCGCCCATGTCGTCGAAAGCGAGACCATTCGGCATACCCAACCCGCGGGCTTCAACCCGAACCCGTTCGAGCACAGATGGATCGAACGATATGACGGTCCCGCGAAGCGGCAGCCCGGGGACCATGTTGACCGTGGTGTCGCCGGACGTCGCAAACATGCGCCCGTCCGGCCCGAGACGGACAGCGCCTGGGGAATCGACGTGAACTCGACCGGTGAGGCGGCCGCCTGCGTCATACCGCTCGATCACGTTCTCGAGGACGCGAGAGACCCACAAGTCTCCGTCGGCGTCGAACCCGACGTTCTCCGCCCAGGAGCGCACCGGCGTCGCAGCCGGAATCTTCACGTCAACCAAGGCCCGAGCGCACGTGTCGGCGTGCGCGACGCCGACCGCCGCCTCCTGAAGTCCAGGAACCGACCCGACCGAGAGTCCGAACAACACACCGGCGCTCGCCACCAGCGCACTTCTGCGAATCCTCATCACAACTCCTCGCCGGTTCTGGCTACACGGTAACCGCCGGAGGACCGAATCGATCCCAGTCACATTCTGTAGCGCAGCGGAGGAGATCACCCCACTGAGCGCTCGAGCCCCTCCCAGAACTGAGCGCGCAGCGCCTTCTTGTCGGGCTTGCCGAGAGCAGTGAGCGGCAACGAGTCGGCGAAGACCACGCGTTTCGGCGACTGTACGCCGCCCTTTCGTTGCTTGACCGCCATTTGAATCTCGTCGACGATCTCACTGGTAGCGGCATCGGATCGATCGGCGTCCGGCCGCAGGACGACGACGGCCGTCACCGCTTCGCCCCACTTCTCGTCGGGAACCCCGATCACCCCGACTTGAGCAACCGCCGGATGCTCGGCGACGACGTCCTCCACCTCGCGGGGGAATACGTTGAACCCGCCGGTGACGATCATGTCCTTGGTCCGGTCGACGATGAACCAGAACCCGTCCTCGTCCTCCCGCGCGACGTCGCCGGTGTGCAGCCAGCCGTCGGCGAACGTTTCAGCCGTCTGCTCTGGCAGCCCGAGGTAGCCACCGGCGAGGAGAGATCCGGACACACAGATCTCACCGGGCTCGCCCTGTGCGACAGGCGTACCGTCGGGGCCCGCGAGTTTGGTTCGCAGGAACGCCGATGGCCGACCGCAACTGCCGAGCCTGGCGCGATCGTGCTCATCCTTACGCAGATACGAGATCACCATCGGCGACTCGGACTGGCCGTAATACTGCGCGAAGATCGGGCCGAACCGGTCGATGGCCTCGGCCAACCGGACCGGGTTGATCGCGGACGCGCCGTAATAGACGGTCTCCAGCGATGACAGGTCCCGGGTTCGGGAGTCGGGGTGGTCCATCAGCGCATAGATCATCGACGGCACCAACATCGTCGCCGTGATCCGTTCCCGTTCGATGGTCTCGAGCACTTCGGCCGGATCGAATTTACCGAGTACCAGCATCGTGCCGCCCTTGATGAGCGTCGGCACGAAGAAGGCTGCGCCCGCATGCGAGAGCGGTGTGCACATGAGGAAACGGGGTCGTTCGGGCCACTCCCACTCGGCGAGTTGGATCTGCGTCATCGTCGACATCGCGCGAGCGGTTCCGATGACGCCTTTCGGCTTGCCCGTGGTGCCGCCGGTGTAGGTGATCGAGACGACGTGCTCGGGGTCGAGTACCTTCGCCGTCAAGGTCTTCGCCGCATAGGCGTCGGCCTCGGCGATCAGGTCGACGCCCACGTCGGCGAGTTCTGGTGGTACGGGCCCGAGAGTCAGGACCTGCGCGAGGCAGTCGACCTTCTCCAGTAGCGCGACAGCTCGCTCGACGAACATCGGGACCGGATCGACGATCAGAGTGGTGACGCCGGCGTCCGAGAGGACATACGCGTGATCGTCTGCCGATCCGAGGGGATGCAACGCCGTCCGGCGCCATCCCTGGGTCTGTCCGGCGCCGACGACGAACAGCACTTCCGGGCGGTTCGACGCGAGGAGTCCGACGGCCGTGCCAGTTCCGGCGCCGAGGCCTTCGCACGCCTGGACGTAGCGACTTATCGCGTCGGCCATCTCGCGTCCGGTCAGCGCCGTGTCGCCCAAATGCAGCACCGGGTTGTTCGCGTGCCGTTTGAGGGCGGCGACCATCAGATCACCGAGGTGCACAGGGTTGTGCAGGAGTCGGTCGGCGGGCAGGTCGGTCTCTTCTCCACTCATTCCACCACACTAGAACGTGTTCTAGAAATGTGAAAGCCGCTCACCGAAACCCGTTGCCGCACAACATCGACTGCGCGATGAACTTACCCATCAGTAGACCCACCAGTAACAAGAAAGTCGTGCAACGATCGGTCTATGACTGATTTGGATCTAGCAACCACCCGTCGCGACATCACCGATGCACTGCTTACCGCCCTTGAGCGGCGACACGAGGTTCTGGACACGATCGTCGAAGCTGACGACCGCGACTCCGCAGCCGCAGCGATCGCTCAACTTCTCGGAAAGTCCCAGCTCGGCGCAGAGGCCGTTCTCAACATGTCGTTGCACCAGTTGACTAAAGCGGGCCGCCGTAAGAACCAGAGCGAACTCGACGACCTCAATCACGAGATCACATTCACGTTGGCCGAACGTCCCGCGAGCAGCGGCGACACGCTCAACCTGCGCCCCTTCTCCGCCACCGACGATTCGGACCTGTTCACCGAGCGCACCGCTGAGCAGGGAGTGGCAGGCGACGGCTCCGGCGCACCTGCCGGCGAGATCAGCGACGAGATCGCGCAGGGCGTCGGACGCGTCGACAACGAAGACGCCGTCTGGTTGGTAGCAGTCGAGAACAACGACAAGGTCGGCATCGTCTTCGGCGAACTCGTCCGAGGCGAGGTCGACGTCCGCATCTGGATCCGCCCGGAGAGCCGGAAGAAGGGCTATGGCGTCGCCGCGCTTCGTCGGTGCCGCTCGGAGATGGCCGCTTACTTCCCGGGCGTCCCGATGGTCGTTCGAGCCCCCGGCGCAACCGCCTGAGGGGCAGTCGTGGGGGGGGGGGGGGGGGGGCGGCGGCCGGGGGGGGGGGGGGGGGCCCTGGGAGCTGGGGGAGAGGGGGGGGAGGGG